>JAKZUG010000099.1:0-10075 GCA_047516705.1 Candidatus Poribacteria bacterium
TGCTTGAGAAGCATGAGAGCGAACTCCTTGGCACTGCAGTTTTGGACAGCGAGGAGACTTCCGTTATTCGCCTAAAGTTACCTGATGAGTCGCCTATCATCTGGATTTCCCATGACAAAGGTTTCCGTCTGGTTAAGCTGCAAAGAGCATTTCCCATTGAGAATCCGATGGATCCGGTGGTGGAAATGAAATACTTCCAAGCAGGTGTGAACTACATTGAGACGCGGGAAATAGATTATCACGAATACCTACCAGATGTCTGGTTTCCGAAGAAAATTGAACGCTCCTTTACACCGATCGAAGTAGCAGATCTGCCACGCAAGAATGAAGTCATCCTAAAGACCGTGATTCACACGAAGCGATGTCAGTTAAACACGGATGTTGCTGAATTACGCCGTTTAAACCTACCTCCCGATACACCTGTTTTCGGTTTAAAACCAGAAGACGATACGCCAGCAGCGGAAAAAGTCGCATTTTTACGTCAAGAAATCCCGCGTATCCTTAAACATCGTCTCGACTTGGATAAATTAAATGTCGAGCTTGCTGAGTTTTACGGGGAAGATCCAGACCTTACTTTACTAACGGATCAAGCCGCAGATGAAGCAAGCGCACTGAAAGGTACTATCCACCTTTTAACTTTAGAATACACACGATTTACTAAGGATTTCTCAGCTCTTAAGCCGGGCGGTGATTTTTATGAACTGTTGGAGAAAAACAACATTTTCTATAGTTTTGAGTTTGAGTAAGAAAATCTTATGGACCATAGCGACAGGCGGCGGTTTCCAAGGTCAGTGGATATTAGGAGAAAACTATGCTAAAACTTTTTGCCAAATCAATTTTTTCGTTCGCGACAGTGATACTACTGGTTCCCGTTATTAACATCGGATGCAGTTTAAAAGTTCTTGAGCAGCCTGAAAAAAACGTTCCTGAGCAGCCTCAAAAGACGGTTACCTCTGCAAAACCGAAAGAGATGAGTATTTTCACTGTGATAGAGATCGAAGATCTGGAATATCCGACACTCGCTGCTTCTATCCAACTGCCGTTTCGCGTCGGTCCAAACAACACTGTCGTCCTCGTGGGAGAACACACATATCTCACTACCGAACGGCACCTACACGTCATTGATGTTTCTCTCCCGCAACGTCCATCCTATCTGACATCCCTCGCGTTTCCTGATGAAATCGGCAAAACCCTTGTTTCTGGAGACCATCTCGTTATCGCGACACCGCAAAAATTTCATCTCGTCGATATTTCACAACCGTCGCACCCCGTGCTTGAATCTACCATGCATTTACCGCAGCAACACGGAATCAAAGACCTTGATATTCTTGACAATCATCTCTATGTTATGGGGGAAAATGACTATCTGTACATTTTTTACGCGCCTCGCGGACACGCGCAACTCGTCAAGGTTATTGAATTATCACCGCGCTGGTGGTTGTTAAGTCCGAAAGCCGTCCATCCCAATGTTCAACAAATTGAGTCCTCAATGTTAGAACGTTTACCCACCGGTATCTCTGAACCACTCCTGTCTCAACGCGGGTTTTTACAACTCCGCAGCAGCAAAAATCAGAAAGTCCGCACATCGTCTAATTGCTTGGTTATGGAGCAGATACAGCACCCTATGAGACGCCCGCAGTGTGATCTGCTGATTTACTCAGCATATACAAAAGGTTATGACAACCAGCAAAAGAACGAAGTGCGCTTCAAGTACATGTTCGGTAAGGATTATCCGAGCGGTAGTGGGGCCATAGCCGCGGAATACTATTACGTGGGGGCAGAAGGTCTTCACCATCTCAACACGAAAGAAGAAAAGACACTCACTCCGAAAGAAGAAAAGACACTCACTCGCGGGAAACCGAAAATTGCGTATGCTGTCAGTGCTGGAAAGATGCAGCAAATCGCACAAGATCCGTCAAGCGAGACGATAGAGCTCAACGACAAACTATTAGAACTGCCAGTGGGTCCTGTCACGGATTTTCAAATCTCAGGGGATCTGCTTTACGTTGTCAACGCAAACGGGTTCTTTTCTATAAGAAGCCTTATTACAGTAAAAGAATATTTTCAAGGAGATGACGCACAGTTTTTATCTGTCACCCCGCTTCAGGCAAATCGACCGATGAGTCTGGCGGTTGGGAAAGGCTTCGCCTACGTGTTAGCAACACCGGAAGATCCAAAATGATAAAACTCTTTTCTACAAGGCAACCCCGAATTTTCAGGCAACTTCTAAACGTGCTATAAATAGCACTACTACGAACAGAACCCTTTGTAGTAGGGAAACCGTTCTTCGCCTGTCAATTACCCCCGGAGTGCCAGACTCCTCTATTTCATCCCGCGATGGACGCAACATATCGTGTCAAGTTCTCCAAATCCTTAAGCTGAACTCACATTTCCTGTCTCTCTTTCCAGAGCCATTCAGTTTTAAGAAATTATCGAGTTTTATGCCTTTTTTCCTCGATCCGGTGCGGTTAGGAAACCGCACCTACCGGGCCTGGGGTGAAAACCGGACCAAAAATGGGAGAACTGAATGACTCTGTTCTCTTTCTCAGTGATGTACATTTGTAGTTGGTTTTGTGGTATAATTCCCTTGACAGGTAGAAGCAGAAGCAAATCTGGCAACTATAAGTCCTCATTACCTCTCATTATCAATAGAATATCACCTCAAACCTCCTTTACATGAATCTGCCTCTTTCGTTTGCAGAATTGTGAGACTTTTTGATCTCAAGTATCGTCACTAAGTGTTGATGTAAAATGATGAACATTCCCTTTCCAGAGGTGTCCGATGAAACACGACGATGCTAAACTCATCCAAAGCGTGCTTGATGGCGATGATACCGCATTCTCTGTGCTTGTGAAAAAATATCAGAAGCCGGTTCACGCGCTTGCGTGGCGGAAGATCGGAGATTTCCATATCGCCGAGGACATCACACAGGATACGTTCCTGAAAGCGTATCAGAGACTCTCTACGCTGAAGAAACCGCAGCGTTTCGCGAGTTGGCTTTATGTGATAGCAGCGAACCACTGCAGTACGTGGCTACGTAAGAAACGTTTATGGACGCAGTCGTTGGAAAACACGAGCAGCGCACAGTTAGAGAAAGCGACCTATTCTGGGTATGTCATTGCGGAAAATGAGCAGACAACAGCAGAAGCGCAGCGCGAAGTCGTCAAGAAGCTGCTTGCGAAGTTACAAGAGAGTGACCGCACGGTCATCACGCTTTATTACCTCGGGGGAATGACACACGAAGAAATAAGCGAGTTTTTAGGGGTCTCGGTAGCTGCGATTAAGAACCGACTCTACCGAGCGCGGAACCGTTTAAAGAAGGAGGAACCGATGATACGAGAGGCTTTAGGCAACTTCCAAATTACGCCGAATCTTACTGAGAATATCATGCATGAGATCTCGCGTCTGAAACCCATTGCGCCGTCGGGCAGTAAACCGTTCGTGCCGTGGGGAACCATCGCCGTTTCTACGTTAGTAGTCGTCCTATTGATGTTAGGTGTCGGCAATCAACACTTAGCGCGTTTCCAGAAACCTTACAGTTTCGATGCTGCATCAGAGATGACGGTTGAACTTATTGAAGCACCTGTCGTGCTAAACCTTGAATCCGAACCAGATGTTCGGACGCAGTTGGGGAATGTCAACACACCGAATAAGAACGATCCCTCTAATCGACAGCCTAATGAGGTTTCGGCATCGGTTGCTGAAGCACAATCAGACGATACGGTTAAAGACTATTCACAATGGGAACTGCCGAAAGCGGCGAAAGCGCGTTTGGGAAAAGGCGGCGTTAATGTGATTGAGTTTTCGCCGGATGGTGCACAACTTGCAGTCGGGAGTAACATCGGTATATGGCTGTACGATGTGGAGACAGGTGAAGAGAAGTCCCTGTTTATGGGCGGGTGCCGATCCCTCGCATTTTCGCCGGATGGTCGTTTCCTTGCCAATGGTGGTGGATATTCTGGCGTGCCGAAAGTCGAATTGTGGGAGATAGCTACCGGACGTGAAGTGTTGCTCGCTGATGCGTATGATTCTGCTTCAGTATTGCGGTTCTCTTCAGATGGGAAAATGGTTGTCAGTGTGAGTGGTTCGGGAGATGCAATTATCAGTTTGGATGTTGAAAGTGGAAAGGCGACTGCAAGGCCCTTCAAGGGTGAACCATTTGGCATGTTTAAGTCAGGAAATGAAGTCTACGCAATCACACGTGGTAAGGTCGCGATTGGGCGAATGGATGGGAAAATTCAGTTATGGGACATAGCGACTCACAAAGAGTTATCCACCCTTAGAGGCCATATAGATCTGTCGCTTCAACCCCTCAATAAATCTCCGCGTCAATCTACTTCGTTTAGGCAGAGATTTAAAAACCGAGTCTTAGCAGTGGCATTTTCACACGACGGCACGCGCCTTGCCAGTGGAAGTACGGATAAAACGGTGCGTTTATGGGATCTCACCAATCAAGATAAATGGATTACACTTCAAAAGCATACAGGTTGGACAAATGTGTTAGCATTTTCGCCGGATGGTAAAATGCTTGCCAGTGGGAGTACCGATAAAACGGTGCAATTGTGGGATACCACTACTGGAGAACCACTCGCGACGCTCACTGGCCATATTAACGGTATTACGGCATTAGCGTTTTCGCCGGATGGCACAACGCTTGCCAGTGGAAGTTCAGACGGCACGATCCGGTTCTGGCATACAGAAACCAAAACTCCGATTACTGAACGTATTACCGGACACACACAATGGATGAGAGCAGCGTCCTTCTTTCAGGATAATTCCACGCTTGCGAGTGTTGCATTTAATGGTGAAATTACCTTTTGGGATTTGAAAACATCGTATAAATCCACTGTTCATACTGCGGGGCATCGAGATTGGTTCCCGACTTTAGCGTTTTCACCGGATGGCACGAAACTCGCCAGTGTAGGGGCAGAAGGAACTGTGATTTTTGAGGGGACTTCTGGCTCTCCCTTTTCTTCTTGGCGTCCAGATCATCTGGTGCGTTTGACTGACATAAGCACCGGACGCGAACTGGCGACCCTGGAATTTACTAGAGGTTTCGAGCAACTGACCTTTTCGCCTGATGGAAAGACAGTAGTGTTTAGTGGTTTAGGTGAAATTCATTTGTGGAATACGGAAACTGGTGATGAACTGAACATCCCTCTCGTTGATTGGGAAGCCGAAATTAACAATATACCACACCTTACGGCTTTCGCGTTTTCGCCGGATGGCACGACACTTGTCAGTGGAAACAATCAAGGGAAAATCCAGACGTGGAACGTCGCGACCGGAGAAGCATTAGCAGTCATTACGAAACCGACAGAACATGAGAATTTGGGGCATATTTCCGCACTGAGTTTTTCACCAGATGGAACCTTGCTGACTGCCGGGTCACATAGTCAGATCGATCTATGGGAAGTGAATACTGGTAATAAACTGCTATTAGTTAACACCAAGCATAAGCGAGGTAATAGGGGGTTCCAGTCTTATCCAGAACCGTTGGTATTTTCACGAGATGGAACAATTCTTGTTAACGGACTTGCCCACGGGGTAATCCAATTGTGGGATGTCACAACAGGAAACCCTATCGCTGTGCTTGATGGGCATACGCAAAAAGTGGAGACGTTAGCATTTTCGCCTGATGGTAAAACACTCGTCAGCACGGGGGCGGACGGCACAATTCTCTTGTGGAATTGGGATGAAGTCCTCACGGATTCATCCAAAAGCGAATAATAATGGTAAAACAGATTGTAAAGGGGGGTAAACACCTGTGGATAACAAGTGTTTGCCTCCTTATCCTTGATCCACGCAAACGTCTAATTAACTCGCGCACCTCACGTTAATGTTCCGCACTCACTATCATCTCCAGATGGTGTTCAAATTTCCACTACCCTCATTTTCGCAGGTAGGTTTAGAAATCGTGCTATTAAAGCACAATTTGTCTTAGCATTACATCTCCTCCATTTCTATTACGCTTCTTCTATAGCTAAATTTGTGCTATAATTCCACTAACAGAAAGAAGCAGTTACAAGTCCTCCTTACCCCTCGTTATCAGCAAAATAGAATCTCAACCTTCTTTACATGAACCCGCATCTTTCGATGAAGCTTGTAGGTTTCCAAAGCTTGCTAATTAAAAGTTTGCAGAATTGTGTGACTTTTTCATCTCAAGTCGCGTCACTATATGTTGATGTGAAATGATGAACATTCCCTTTTTAGAGGTATCCATGAAACACGACGATGCTGAACTCATCCAACGCGTCCTTGCAGGTGATGATACTGCGTTCTCCGCGCTTGTGAGAAAATACCAAAAGCCGGTTCACGCGCTGGCGTGGCGGAAGATCGGAGATTTCCACATTGCTGAGGATATCACACAAGATACGTTCCTGAAAGCCTATCAGAGACTTTCTACGCTGAAGGAACCACAGCGTTTTGCGAGTTGGCTTTATGTGATAGCGGCAAACCACTGCAAGGCGTGGCTCCGTAAAAAACGTCTATGGGCACAGTCATTGGAAGCCACAAGCGGTGCGCAATTAGAAAAAGCGACCTATTCAGGATACATCGTTGAAAAAAACGAGCGAACAGTGGCAGAATCACAGCGCGAAGTCGTCAAGAAGCTGCTTGCGAAACTCCAAGAGAGTGAACGCACGGTCATGACGCTCCACTACTTCGGGGAAATGACGTGTGAAGAGATAAGTAAGTTTTTAGGTGTGTCGGTAGGCGCGATTAAGAATCGCCTCTACCGTGCGCGTCGCCGTTTAAAGAAGGAGGAACCCATGATAAGAGAGGCTTTAGGCAATTTTCAAATTACACCGAATCTCACTGAGAACATCATGCAAGAGGTTTCGCGTCTGAAACCCGTTACCCCATCCGGCAGTAAACCGTTGGTGCCGTGGGCAATTGCTGCATCTACAGTAGCAGTCGTCCTATTGATGTTGGGTATCGGCAATCAATACCTGTCGCGTTTCCAAAAACCCTACAGTTTCGATGCCACGTCAGAGATGACAGTAGAACTCGTTGATGCACCGATTGTGCTAAACTTTGACTTCAGACCAGATGTTCGGATGCAGCTTGGAAATGTCAATACACCGAGCGAGGGTGATACCGCTAACCAACAGTCTAACGATGTTTCGGCATCGGTTGTAGAAACACAATCAAACGAGACAGTTAAAAATTATGCACAATGGAAACTGCCCAGGGCGGCTAAAGCGCGTTTGGGAAAAGGTGGAATTAACGTAATTCAGTTTTCACCAGATGGAACCCTACTTGCAGTAGGTAGCAATATCGGGGTATGGCTTTACGATATGGAAACAGGCGAAGAGAAATCCCTGTTTGCGGGAATGTGTCGAACCCTCACATTTTCACCAGATGGTCGTTTCCTCGCAAATAGTGGTGGTATGTCTGCAGAAACAGAAATCCAATTGTGGGAGATAGCTACCGGGCGCGAAGTGCCGCTTATTGATTTGTACGCGCCTGCCTCGGCATTACGGTTCTCTTCAGATGGGAAAACACTTATCAGTTTGAGTAGTTCGGGAAATGCGATTAGCAGATTGAATGTTGAGACTGGGAAAGGGAAAACAAAGCATCTCAAAACTGGGCTATTCGGCATTGGTCTCTTTAGTTCAGAAGATTTTAATGGTGTTTACGCGATCACACATGATAAAGTTGCGATTGGAAAGGAAGATGGGAAGATTCAGTTGTGGGACGTAACAACCCGCAAAAAGTTATCCACGCTCAGAGGACACGTAGATTTGTCGCTTCAACCGTTGGATAAACCTGTGCGTCGCAACTCGTGGTTTAAAAATAGGGTTTTAGCAGTGGCGTTTTCGCACGATGGCACCCGTCTCGCAAGTGGAAGCACAGATAAGACAGTCCGATTATGGGATCTCACAGGCGACGGTGCTTGGATTACGCTGCAAAAACATACAGGATGGACAAATGTGTTGGCATTTTCACCAGACGGAAAAATGCTTGCGAGTGGGAGTACCGATAAAACAGTGCAATTGTGGGATACCACTACTGGAGAACCACTCGCGACGCTCACCGGTCATCTCAATGGTATTACTGCGTTAGCGTTTTCACCGGACGGTAACACACTTGCAAGTGGGAGTACGGACGGCACGATCCGATTCTGGCATACACAGACTGGAACTCCAGTTGATGACCGTATCACCGGACACACACAATCAATGAAAGCAGCGACTTTCTTTCGGGACAGTTCCACGCTTGTAAGTGCGGCGTTTAATGGTGAAATTACCTTTTGGGATGTGAAAACGTCGCAAAAATCCAGTATCCAAAATGCAGAACATCGGGATTGGTTCCCAACTTTAGCGTTTTCACCTGATGGCACGAAACTCGTTAGTGTAGGAGCAGAAGGGGCTATAGTTTTCGGAGCAATTTTCGGCTATCCTCTTTCTACTTGGCGGGCAGATCATCTAATTCGTTTGACTGATGTAAGGACGGGGCGCGAACTTGCAACCTTGCGGCACGGTAAAGGCACCGATAGACTGACCTTTTCTCCTGATGGCAAAATGGTGGCGTTCGGTGGTGTTGGTGAAATTCGCTTGTGGAATACGGAAACTGGTAGTGAACAAGAAATCCTTCTCGCTGAACCGATAAACGATGTTCACAATATAACGCTGGTTTCTGCATTGGCGTTTTCGCCAGATGGCACAATACTCGTCAGTGGAACGCAACGTGGCAAGATCCAAGTGTGGCTCGTTACAACCGGTGAAGCCTTAGCTGCCTTTGCGGAACCGACGGAGCAGGAAAATCTGGGTGTTATTTCTGCGTTGGCACTTTCTCCAGATGTCACCTTGCTTGCTGCCGGGTCACATAGCCAACTCCATTTATGGGACGTGAGTACCGGTCATAAACTTTTTACAGTTAGCACTGTGCATAAACGAGGTCGGAGCATATTCCATGATCAGCCAGAACCGTTGGTGTTTTCACCAGATGGCACAATTCTCGTCAATGGGCATAACAGTGGTACAATCCAATTATGGGATGTCGCGACGGGAGACAGAATCGCTGCTCTTGATGGGCATACGCAGAAAGTGGAGACGTTAAAATTTTCGCCTGACGGGGAAACACTGGTTAGCACGGCGCAGGACGGCACAATCCTCTTGTGGGATTGGGATGAAGCTATCACGAATTCAGCCAAAAGCGAATAATGGTAAAACAGATTATAGAGGAGGTAATCACCTGCGAATTGCAAGTACTTTGCCTCCTTATCTTTGATCCATTCAAACGTCCAATTAACTCACACACCTCACCTTAAAGCACCACGCTTACTGTCATTTCCAAACGGTATTCAGATTTCCACACGGATGGGCTTTTGCTACACGAGCCACTTTATACCGGACTCACGTTATATACTTTTAGCCAGATTTATGCTATAATTCCGCTAACAGATAGAAGCAGAACCATATTGGACAACTACAAGTTCTCCTTACCCCTCGTTATCACCAGAACGGAATCTCAACCCTCTTTACATGAATTCGTATCTTTCGGCGAAACTTGCTAAATAAAAGTTTGCAGAATTGTGAAACTTTTTAATTGCGCGTCGCGTCACTAAGGGTTGATGTGAAATGATGAACATTCCCTTTTCAGAGGTGTCCGATGAAGAACAACGATGCTGAACTCATCCACCGCGTCCTTGAAGGCGATGATACTGCGTTCTCCGCGCTTGCGAGAAAATATCAGAGATCCGTTCACGCGCTGGCGTGGCGGAAGATCGGTGATTTCCATATCGCCGAGGATATTACACAGGATACGTTCCTGAAAGCCTATCAGAGACTCTCTATGCTGAAAGAACCGCAGCGTTTTGCGAGTTGGCTTTATGTCATAACCGCAAATCACTGCAAGGCATGGCTGCGTAAGAAGCGTTTGTGGACGCAGTCGTTGGAAGACACGAGCAGCGGGCAGTTAGAAAAAGCGACCTATTCTGGACATATCATCGAGGAGAACGAGCAGATGACAGAGGAAACACAGCGCGAAGTCGTCAAGAAACTGCTTGCGAAGTTACAAGAGAGTGACCGGACGGTCATCACGCTCTACTACCTCGGGGGAATGACATAC
>JAKZUG010000100.1:0-3844 GCA_047516705.1 Candidatus Poribacteria bacterium
CTTCCGATGGTACTTGTCGGTATCAATACGTCTGTCTCTTTCATAAGCCTCTTTGTTTTCCTAATAGGTTCGCGAGTTCAATTCGCATTGGTTTCCTTACGTGTTTGCTCATGGTTTTCTATGCCAGTGATGCGGTTCTCACTACTATCGGACCGTTGAATGATTTTTTTCGCTTGACGTGAAGCTGCCTCGCTTTGCAAGTAGGCAATGTAGCGACCTATATCATGATCGAATTTCTCGGAGATCATGCGGCGAACACGACGGGTATCTTCAACAATGGGGGAATCTTTAATCATCTAATCTTCGGGCAGGAAACCCAATCCTTTAGGTTTGGGAGGAATGCCCGCTCCTGTAATCTAAATTAAGGCGTGTCAGCACCCTAAAATCACACGCCTTCGCATTTTGGCACAACCGTTTACCTCCCAGAGAATATAACGCTATGCCCCGTTTACTAAAACCACTGATACGTGTTAGACCATACTTGATGTGTCGCACCAAAGTGTTCTTGACCCATCCGTCGCGAGTTGTGCCACCATATCGAGGTCTCTTACCCCCGTTCTGCGGATTCTGTCTGTGAAGCTCTCTTCTACGGATAGATATAGGGGAGATACAGAAAATATCCGTGTTATCTACAATACCCTCACCCCCTATCGTCCGATATGCCAAGCACCAACTGTCTACACAATGTGCTTCAAAAGTATCCGCAAGTTTCTTTGAAGACTTTTTCAGTCCTAATCTATCGCGTATCTCTTTAGTTTTCCAACCTTGTAAAGTCCGCAACTCCCACCGCTTTCGGATTTGAGTATAGAACCATTGCTTTCCGACTTCAAGTGGACTGAAGGAGGTGTTCCATTTCTTGGCACGCGCTATCGTTCGCGCCTTGATGTCCTCAACACAGATATGCGTTATCGGAAACATCTTTGAGAACCATGCTAAGACCCAAAGTTTCCAGTCCCATCTCGCACGCGTGCCAGCGGGGATACGCACTTTGTTCGCAAGACGGTTCGCCCGGTGCTTGCGATTCGGGCATTTCCGTGAACGTCTGCTCCTCCGCAACTCCCGACGCTTTTCAACTTTCTTAGCAACTTTATTGTGGGCATCTGCCTGCACATTGAGATAGGTATAAGCTTCACTCTTGACGGTAAACCCTTCTTTTTTACTGCCAGGGTCAACACCGACAGCAATCTCTTGTTTATAGTCGCCTGAAGGGTCAACATTTAATCTCACACAAAAGACACCATTACACCAAAAGGGTGTCGCTTTGCCGGATTTGACCCACTTTCCGGCTCTTGCAGGTGTCGTGGGCATTAATGGATTTTGGGCTTTATCAACAACAGGAACAAACATGGTTTGTAAACTCCCTTTCGGGTTGTATATTGCCCCTTCCAGATCACATATCCAAGAGGAATCAGACGAGGGGAGTATCCGATACATTGTGTTAGCTACCACACTAAGATATGCGATATATTACTGTAGTCAACGGTTTACCCTGTGGAGTGGACGTTTGGTATACGCTTCGCACAAGCCCAAGTCTTTAGGCTTGGGTAGTTGACTTTTGTTGCCTCCTGTTTATTGTGTCTAAATGGATACGCTCACCTGTGTTGTCCTGAAAGAAGGTTTTTCCTAAGTCTCTGTTTCATATTGTTCTTGTTGTGCTTTCACAAGTTCGCGCTGACTGTAGATAAGTGCATTATTAGGATCTAGTTGGATTGCTTGATCATAATCAGCGATAGCGGCATCATATTGCCTCAGCTCCACCTTTGTGAGTCCGCGCTGGTAGTAAGCAGATGAATCGTTAGAATTTAGTCGGATTGCTTCGTCGTAATCTGTAATAGCGGCATCATAGTCCTCTAGCTTTACTTTTGCGAGCTTTGCTTTTGCGAGTCCACGTGAGTAGTAGAGGAATGCATCGGCAGGCTTTCGATAGATTGCTTTGTCATAATCAGCAATAGCTTCCTCAAATTTATGTCTTCGGAGTGATTGATCGGCGCGCTTTGCATGTTCATCAGCACTCAGCGGCGTATATGATGCGCGGTCATCGCGTAAACTCGCGAAACCCTCAAAGTCAGGAAACAATCTTATCTCAGTGATACCTGATACTCGTTCCAATTCGGTCCGAATATCTTCCTTCTTACATTTTTCTATAACACACGCTGCATCTTCCTCAAATTCGTAATGTCCAAAGAAGAAGATAGACTGCTGAGCAAGAATACGGTTGTTCTGTTGCCGAGGCTGCCAGTGGTAAAGTTGGGGTTCTTTTTCATCTAAAAAGTAAGGAACGGACTCTGTTAGGGAATCGGGTTCAATTTCTATAAATCTATCCACGTCCATACGCACCGCGAATACCTTACCATTTGTGGAATCTGAGGTTTTGGAATCTTGCGCACAGGCAAACCAGAGTGCGACTTGGGCACTATAGGTAAAGTCTATCAGACATGTCGCTGCCTTGAAGTGTTGAAGGCCAGCAAGTATTTCCAAATCGTTGAGGGGGCGTCCATCTTTCTGATCGTATCCCCGAAGCCGCGCTTCACGAATCAGTGCCATATTAATTTCAATGAATGTCGGGAAGCCTTTGTCCTCAGAATTTTGCTCGTTTTCTGGCACTCGACGATAAGCGGACGCTTGTATTCCATATTCGTCATTCGGAACACCGCGAAATACATAGGTTCCGTCGTCGAATTGACTCGCCCATTCCATGAAATCGCTCAACATTTCGACAGGTTCGTATTCTGTTCTCGCCACTTAATTTAGTCCTCTCAATATGGGTTTGTCTAATTCTATGCCTTTTAGTCTCTCTACGAAAGTAAATCGGTGTCAGACCTACCGTGCGGAGAACTCAATTTTTAGTGATAACTGGAGTTGGAGATTATATAATCTACCACATAAACGAGAAAAATTCAACTCAAATCGGCTTATTCCCCAGAGCCATTCAGTTTTTGGTTTTTCGTCAATGTTATCGGAGCAGTCGCGATTCGGAGATCGCTCCTACAAGAGGTTCGGGGAAATCCGAATATTGATCTTGTGGGACAACTGAATACTTCTGGTTGTCCGTTCCTTTTCTATTGACAGAAAAACAGATGTGCGCTAAAATCGCAAGCAGATTATACAACCGGAGGCTCTGCATACATAAACTGATGCGAACAATTAAAGCGCGGCTTGGAAACTCATATCTTTTTACATTAGTTGCCTATTTCACGTTCTGTTTGTTGGTGAGCAAGGCAGTTCCGGCAAACACAGATCACGAATCCGTTGAAACTTCTGCACACCGAGAGATTAAAGCTATCCGAACAGAAACCCCACCGAAAATTGATGGAAAATTAGATGACGCGTGCTGGCAAAATAGTACGAAAACCGGTGGACTCATTCAATTTGAACCACAGCGCGGCGAGCCAGCGACACAGCCAACGACTATCTACCTCGTTTACGACGCGAATAAACTCTATGTGGCTTTTGAATGTTTCAAGACCGATATGGACAACCTTGCAGCAAATCAGACGCGACGCGACTCTTTCTTCTTCTCCGATGATCATGTTGAAGTCCTAATCGATACTTTTCTTGACGGCAGGAATTGCTATACATTCGCTTTAAATCCACTCGGCACACAAACCGATCGGAGACTGATTAATGAAGGTGCAAACAGACGCAGTGGCCAATCTAACATCGGCACTGCCATCTCATGGGATTGCGATTGGGAAGGACAAGCCGGAAAAGAAGCAGACAGATGGACAGCAGAATTTGCTATCCCGTTTGCCGAACTCCGATTCTCGAAAGGAAGCGATATCGCAATTTGGGGTATCAACTTTTGGAGAAATGACGAAGCCCTTGCTGAAGAACAGACCTGGGC
>JAKZUG010000101.1:0-3445 GCA_047516705.1 Candidatus Poribacteria bacterium
ATTAATGACAGGATCCATATCTATATTCTGCTGATGTTGGCAGCATGGTTAATTCCAAACATGCATACACTCCCCCGCTACGTTATCACAGCCTGTCTCATCATTTTCAGTTTACTCCACTTCGGAAGAACTGCTTATGACCATGGACGTATCGCGCCAGAGATTGCCGAACTTCTCTCTGGCGCGCGTCTCATAGAACCACATACATCGTTTAGACATCGCAGCCCAGATTGGCATAAATCGGATGCCTTGGGAAAAGTTGAATACGTCACACCATTTGTACATTCCACTGCCTTTTATGGAACATACGCCGATGATATTGTGCATCTCCTGAACTACGAAGCCCACTATGACTATTTCCCAGTAAACCGCAACAATCAAGGAAGCGTGGAATTAGATTATATCAGCGAAGATTACATTGTCGCTTGGTTCTACCCAGAATCTGAGAAATTTGCAGACCTTACGCCTAATTACGACATCATCCATGAGACGAAAAATCTTAAATTATTCAAAAGAAAGTACTCACCAGAACCGATGCTTGACCTCTGGGACAAAACGGAAGCAGGGAACCTTGTGATCCGTTTTGATATGCAACCCGACAACGGTGAAACAGCACCGAATCATCACCCTATCGGACCAAGGACAATGTACGAGAGTGGTAAATTCGGGTGGGACACCGAGTGGAATCACAAGGATTCCCGAATCACTGCCCAGCGAATATTACCCCGTCAAGCCTATCAAGTACCGCAGGGTCCCGGTCCGTTGGGGAGAGACGCTGTCTGGGGCATAGAAGATGCCGCTTTCAAACTTGACCTACCCGACGGAACATATCGCGTAACCAATGTCTTCCAATCAGCAGAAACCGCAACACATGAAGTCAATCTGCTGGCGAACGGCAAATCTATTGTAAAAAAACTGACTGTACCTCCCGGTAACAAAAAGGTTGAAGAAATTGATACAGTTGAGGTAACAAATGGTTACCTCATCCAAGTAATTTTTACACCTAAAACACGGATCAGGACAGACGATAAACACAACCACTGGATATGGAACGGCTTTACAGTCGAACAGATTTTTTAACTATTAAGGTTGCTCGGTTTTGTCCGTTGTCCAAAACCGGATGCCTGATTAAGAGTAAGTTTTGTACAACAAGACAATCAACTGTACTCTTAACAAAAACCTTACACTTAATAGACCTTCTATTTTTCGGCAACGGAGAAAAATGAGTAAGGAGACGCCACTAAAAAATGATTAAACCACATGGAGCCGAAACCTTAAACCCGCTCTACGTTTCAGACGATGCACAACGCGCTGAACTGACGAAAGCGGCGGAGCAACTGCCGTCCGTGCTGCTCTCTTCAGGTACCGCTGCATCAGCCGTTATGCTCGCATCAGGCTACTTTACACCACTCACGGGATACATGAACATCGCTGAAGCGACAAGTGTCGCCGCAGATATGAAACTGCCGAATGGACTCTTCTGGCCCGTCCCTGTGATGAACATCGTTCCATCGGAACAACTCACTGATGCAGTGAAGAACGCGGACAGAATTGCGCTACGCGATCCGAACGTTGAAGGCAACCCGCCACTCGCTATTATGAAGGTTTCGGCAATTGAGACGCTCTCAACAGCACAGAAACAACTCCTCATTGAAAAGACCTTTGGCACCACTGATCCTGAACATCCGGGTGTACCTGCTTTCGCCGATGTTGGAGATAATGTGCTTTCAGGTCCAATCGAAGTGCTGAACTACTCCTACTTCCGCGAAGACTTCCCAGACACATTCCGAACCGCTGTCGAGATTCGCGAGGACATCGCTGCACGCGGGTGGGATACAGTTGTTGCTTTCCAGACGCGGAATCCGATGCACCGTGCGCATGAGGAACTCTGCAAGATAGCGCAAAGAGAAGTCAACGCTGACGGTGTGCTAATTCACATGCTTCTCGGCAAACTAAAGCCTGGCGATATTCCCGCTGCTGTTCGGGATGCCTCTATCCGTGCGATGGTTCAACACTACTTCCCTGAAAATACTGTCTCCATTACCGGCTATGGGTTTGACATGCTCTATGCAGGACCGCGGGAGGCACTCCTACATGCTGTTTTCCGTCAGAATTCCGGTGCGTCACACTTCATCGTCGGTCGCGACCATGCGGGTGCAGGCGATTATTACTGTCCGTTTGGTGCCCAAGAGATTTTCGATACAATTCCTGAAGACGCTTTAGAAATCGGCATTTTCCGTGGCGATTTCACGGTGTGGTGCAAAAAGTGCAATGAAATCGTCATGATGCGCGACTGCCCACACGATGGAGACGATTACTTCAGTGTCTCTGGCACAAAGCAGCGCGATATCCTCGCCGCTGGCGAACCGTTGCCACCGGAAATCGCACGCCCCGAAGTCGCCGAGATTTTGATGGAGTATTATCAGACTGAGGCGAATGCGTAAGCAACTTATCTGAAGGCGGGATTGTTAAAGACGAGTTGTGTGGAAATCATGAATATCCAACGCTGCGAGGTAGTTGAAAAGTAGTCCTCAGTTGTCAACTATCAGTTACAATGGGTATTTGGTTAAGCAAAATCCTTCTTTAACTGACAACTGAGAACCGAAAACCGAGAACTATTAAAGTGGAAGCCATCCAATATACCAAAAGCATCCCACGTTATCTCGCAATGCGCTACCTTGGGAAACGGTGGCGAGGTCTCTATACGTCTCCGGTTTCCTGCGTGCGTCTTGTTGATATTCCAGAGCCACAACTGCCAACACCTGAATGGGTCAAAGTCAAAACTCGACTCAGCGGTATTTGTGGCTCCGATTTGGCGACGCTCACAGCAAGAGGGAGTCCCTATTTCTCGCCGTTCACATCGACACCTTTCGTGTTAGGGCATGAAATCGTCGGCGAGATTGCGGAGATCGGTGAGGCAGTGGAGGGTTTTTCTATCGGTGCGAGGGTGGTGATTGAACCTGCACTTTCGTGTGAAGTGAGAGGAATCTCGCCGCCGTGTCATCAATGCCAAAACTTACGGTTCGCTAACTGCGAAAACATTACAAAAGGCGATATTTCTGCAGGCGTTCAGACGGGCTATTGTCGCGATACAGGTGGTGGGTGGAGTCCATACGTCCTTGCGCACCAATCACAACTCCATCTTGTCCCAGATGATATTTCGGACGAAATTGCGGTGCTGCTTGAACCCTTAGCCTGCGCGATACACGGCGTTTTGAAAGCAAAATGCAACGAAACAGACGACATCTGTGTGATTGGCGGCGGCACCATTGGACTGCTCACCGTCGCAGCACTTCGGATGCTCGGCTACCAAAACCGAATCCTCATCTTTGCCAAATATCGACATCAACAGCAATTGGCACTCAACCTCGGTGCAAATGAAGTAATACTGCCGAATAACAGTCGGTACGCAGCGTTCTGTGAACTCACAGGTGCAGTATCACAT
>JAKZUG010000102.1:0-9802 GCA_047516705.1 Candidatus Poribacteria bacterium
CTCGGCTCATGTAAAAAATAAGTGCAAATGAAATTTTTTACCCCTATGACCATTGACTTCGTGAAAACAAACGCACACATATTTTACATGAGTGAAAGTTTTCTAATTCCTCTAAACCTAATAACATCAATACGAAATACCTATAAAAAAACCATTTAATGGACGATTTTGTTCTATTTTGTATTGAAAACAAGGTGTTTTTTTCACATAACAGAGGTTTATCAATTAGCATTTTTTAGCATTTTCATAACCGCGTATTGAGAGACCATTGATAGATACTGACTTCTGAGTGCTTTTGAGAAATATCAGCCATAACTCTGATAAATATCAGAGGAATTACACGTGTGAGATCAATCTCACATAGTCACGACGTTTACTGGGAAACTGTCCATACTCCGATGACAACTTTATTCAACTAAAACCGGATCACGTTCGCTATTTTTCTATAAGCAAGTTTCGTGCCAATGTCGTTAAGAAAACACATATTTATGTCAAAATCGCTGAAATTTTTAGGGTGTTTCTTTCACGATGATGCATCTAAAACACAGGCAACATCTGGGTTTATCAAACGGATCAGAAGTGTTCGCGTTTTTCTAACAAAGTACTCCGCCTGTTGAAAAAATGGGATCTGTTTGCAATCCGTAATTTATTGTCAGTACACAAAAATTGTCTGTGAAACACAAAAATTACATGGTATACCGCAAAAATTCCTGTGTTGTATTAGGCGATTTTAGGCGTTGATATTTCTTTTGAAATTTGTCATTGATAGAGGCAGAAAGGTGACATCCAATTTCAATTTGCTGCGAATCACGCTTTTCAGGACACACGCCGTACCGGAAAAACTTGAAAAATTGCACAAAAACAAGCAAGATAGTCGTAAAACCGCATCTCCATTTGACAAATTACCCTTAGAAATGTATAATATAAGGAAGTACTATTTCAATTGTCAATAGGACTCGCTTGCAAGTTTCATACGTTGCAAGCCTGAATATGAACAAGGGGGATTAAAACAGAAATGGCTGATTACGCAAATCCTGATGTTTTGGTGAGTACAGAATGGGTAGCCGCACACGGCGGTGATGCCGGTATCCGGCTCCTTGAGGTAGATGTTGATACCTCAGCATACGCCGAAGGACATATCGTTGGTGCAGTAGGACTCAATTGGCAAACACAACTGTGTGACCAGGTGCGACGCGATATTCTCACGAGAGCACAATTTGAAGCACTCTGTAATGACAGTGGCATCGCCAACGATACCACCGTTATCTTCTACGGCGATAATAACAATTGGTTTGCAACGTACGCATTGTGGCAATTCCGCTACTACGGATACGATGAAAGCCTGTTGAAGGTGATGAACGGGGGTCGCCAAAAATGGCTCGATGAAGGTAGAGATCTTGTCACCGACGTGCCAGATTATCCGAGCACAGGGTATCAAGCAAAATTTCCTGATGACAACGTCCGCTCCACAGCGGTTAACGTTCGCGACACACTAGGGCAAGGCGTTGTTAACCTCGTTGATGTCCGTTCGCCTGCCGAATTCTCTGGCGAGGTCATCGCACCTCCAGGTATGAACGAGACCGCACAGCGCGGCGGACATATCCCCGGCGCGGCGAACATTCCGTGGGCGACGGCTGTTGCTGAAGACGGCACCTTTAAATCTCACGACGAACTGCAAGCGATCTACGGCGGCGCAGGTGTGGATAATAGTAAAGAGACGATTGCCTACTGCCGTATTGGCGAACGTTCATCGCATACGTGGTTTGTGCTGAAGTACCTACTCGGTTATGAGAAAGTCCGCAACTACGATGGCAGTTGGACGGAATGGGGCAATCTTGTCGGCGCACCCATTGCACGCGACTAACTTGTAGGGGCTATCTCATAAATACAGTTTTGTTCGGCGAGGCACCTGTGTCTCGCCCGAACCTGTTTATGAAATAAAAGCCTATAATATTTTGTATTGTAAATCGGGCGGACAAGGTTTCCCCCGACAATTTATGAGATAGCCTGGAAAAAATATGCCTAAATTCGTTTCTGCCCATGCTATTGCTTGCATGACCCGCCAAGATGTGGCGCGACTGCTGAAGCGGTTCAAAGAAGAAGAAGACACCGATGTTAGTAATATCCGAGTCTTGTGTGATACACTGTCCGGCAGAATGGTCTGCGAGTGGGAAGCACGGGACCGCGTCACTTTGGTCGAGTGGCTGAAAAAGTGCAACGTCCAGATACGCGGAACAGGCGAATGGCTCATGGCAGTCCAATATGAATCTGTAGGCGATGAACTCGTGACACCTCAGCGGGATAACTTATAAATACGCAGGTATGCAAGATAACGACGCAAAAACCGATGTATTACTTAACCCGGCAGACCGCGTTTGAAGCATCACATTACAATCGTATCCCTGAATTGGGCGATGCCGAGAATTTTGCGTTGTTCGGTGCCGCTGCAAATCCGAATAGCCACGGACATAACTATGTGCTTGAAGTGATGGTAAAGGGGGATGTAGATGCGGATGACGGCATGGTTATCAATCTGGTAACGTTGGATGCCTTGTTGAAGTCGGAAGTGCTTACCAATTACGATCACAAGCATCTGAACCGTCAACACCCAGTTTTCGCAAAAAATCCGCACCTGCAACCGACATGTGAGAACATTGCTATGGAGATTTGGCAACGACTCGTGCCTTCTCTGCCAGATGGGATGTTGCACAGGGTGCGACTCCACGAGAGCACATCCAATTTTGCCGACTATTATGGGGACGGACCGATGGTTTATCTGACCAAGGTTTACGAGTTTAGCGCAGCCCACCGCTTACATAGCCACGCGCTCAGTGACGAGGAAAATCAAGACATCTTCGGAAAGTGCAATAACCCTGCTGGACATGGGCATAACTATGTCCTTGAAGTTACCGTAAAGGGAGACGTAGATAAGAGAACCGGGCTGGTTGCGGGTCTGAATTTTCTTGATGAAGTCGTTCAAAAACAGGTCTATGCGCGCTTCGATTACAAGCATCTCAATGTTGATACGCCTGAATTTGAGACGCTTAACCCAACCTCGGAAAATTTTGTCAAAGTACTTTGGGATGTATTAGCGCCGAATTTACGTCCGGTGGCTTTACATCGCCTTCGCTTGAGAGAAACGCCGAAAAATCACTTTGATTACTACGGCGCGTAATCTATTTTATCCGAGAAGTGTGGCAAAACAGCGCAATGGAGACAAACTTTAATACAATGAAGCTTAAACAGGAGCCTCCGAACCCTGAATTGGAGGATCTTTTCACCAAAATTATTAAGAATTTAGGTGAAGACCCAAGTCGTCAAGGCTTGGCGAAAACGCCTCTCCGTGCCGCGAAAGCGATGGAATTTTTGACGAGCGGCTACCATCAAGACATCGATGAAATCTTAAATGGGGCGATCTTTGACGAAGATTACGACGAAATGGTGATCGTGAAGGAGATCGAATTTTACAGTCTCTGTGAACATCATATTCTTCCCTTTTGGGGCAAATGTCACGTCGGGTATCTCCCACAGAACCAGATTATTGGTTTGAGCAAGATCCCGCGCATCGTTGATATGTTTTCCCGGCGGTTGCAAGTCCAAGAACGTCTCACACGTGAGATCGCCGAGGCACTCGAAACTGCACTTGACCCGCGCGGTGTTGCGGTTGTGATGGAGGGGCAACACTTGTGTATGATGGCACGTGGTGTGGAAAAGCAGGCACCAAGAATGACGACGAATGTCATGCGCGGGGCGTTCCGCGAGGATAGTTCAACGCGTGCAGAGTTTTTGAGGTGCGTCCAAATATCCTAATACATCTTTTCAGGACTTACGCGCCTTAATCTCCTATTGGTGCCTTTGACAAACGGCGAGGTTTCCAGCCGCGCCGGCAATTGGAGCGGGTTTGTGCAAGTCCTAATTTTTTTGTCATTGTAAACAGATTCAGACACGTAATAGAATGTAGAGGTGAGCATGGTTTCTTCGAGCCATCCGAATGCCCCAGAAATAGTGAAACTTGACGGAAAGGTTGCTGTCGTTACCGGAGCGTCAAAAGGGATTGGTAAAGCAATTGCATCCGCTTTCGCAGGGGCAGGCGCGAAGGTTGTGCTCGCCGCCCGAACACGCGAGGCCCTTGAACAGGTCGCATCGGAAATCAAGGAAAGTGGTGCTGAAGCACTGGCTGTTCCAACAGATGTCACTGATGTAGATGCTGTGGAACGACTGATTAAGCGGACGCTTGATGTTTATCAACACGTGGATATCCTGGTCAACAACGCAGGTGTTGGTTATTTCGGGCCGGTCGTTGATTTCGCACCTGATGACTGGGATATGGTAGTCAATTCCAATTTGAAGGCGGTTTATCTCTGCGCAAAATACGCGCTTCCGCCTATGTTAGCACAGGGCAGTGGACAGATTATTAACGTGCTTTCGATCGCAGCGAAGGTTGCGTTTGAAGCCTCAGCGGCTTATTGCGCAGCGAAAGCAGGCGCGTTAGCACTGACAAAGGTTTTAGCCTCCGAAGTCCGTCAGCAGAATATTCGAGTTACCGCGGTGCTACCGGGTTCGGTGCATACTCCGTTTTGGGATGATGTTCCAGAACATCCGGATTTTGAACAGATGCTTAAACCTGAGCATGTAGCAGATACAGTTGTTTCCATCTGTCAGCAACCGCCCGGTATGGTGACTGAAGAGATAGTTGTGATGCCGCCACTCGGAATTCTCTAATAAGACTTATGCGTATCGGTATGTATGGGGACGGGTCGCTATGTCCACAAGCGTGATCAAGAGGTGAAACGTCCGAGTCTTCGCCGGATGCGAACTTTACGGATACCACGTTCATCGGCATCTGTTACAGTGATGATGGCATCGCCTAAATTGAGTTCGGTGCCGGTTTCTGGAATCGTCCCGGTCCGATCAAGGATATAGCCAGCCACTGTCTCATAATCACCTTCGGGAATCGGAAGTCCGTAGTATTCTTCAAGCAGATCGACTTCGGTTCTCGCGTCGCATTCAAGGATATGAGGTGCGATTAAACGGATTAGGTCGGGAACATCACGTTCATCGGCGAATTCGCCGACGATTTCTTCAACAAGGTCTTCGACAGTAACGAGTCCAACAGTGCCTCGATATTCATCGACGGCGAATACCATCGTGTGCCGGGTATTTTGAATTTCTTTGAGAAGTGCGTTAATATTTTTCGATTCAGGCACAAAGTGCAAGTCTGTCCGGATGAACGGCGCAATTGTCGCAGGCGGGGTGTCCGTCTTTTCGTATGGATCTGAATCGGTTTCTGAATCAACATCATCATAAATAACATCTAAGAGATTGACAATACCGACGATGTTATAAATCTGTTCTTCGTAGACGGGGATTCTTGAAAACCCAGCGTCAGTAGCGACTTGCAAAAAGTCTTCGCGGTTCGTATTTTTTTCAATTGCGACGATATCGACAAGTGGTACCATGACTTGTGTGACGGTTCGATCTTGCAAGTTGAGTAGACTGTGAATCATCCGTCGTTGGTCTGTAAGTAGGTTGCCTGAGCGTTCACCCATCGTTGCGAGTAGCCGTAACTCTTCACGTTGGGCATCGGGACTGGGTGTATTCGCACCTCTGTCTACAGTCCTGACAATGAGTTTTGTCAGAGTTTGTACGAGGTAAATGAGAGGGGCTAATACCACCTCAGAGATCCGTAACGGATAGGCATAGCGCAGCGCGAGGCTATCTGCCTTAACACGAAAAATCGTTTTCGGCAAAATTTCACCGAAGATGAGGAGCAGCGTGGTTACCCAGATGATAGCGATCGGTTCTTGTAGGTTCTCTGCGTTAGGGAGGACTCTCGCAGTCAAGCGGTCGCCGAATTGTGAAATTAGGACATTCGCAAGATTTGTCCCGGTTAAAGTCAGCGCGAGCATTCTATCCGGAGATTCAACTAAGCGGTGGACAATTTTCGCATTGGCGTTCTTAGATTCAACAAGCTGGTTAATCCGAATTTTATTAACAGATACGAGTGCTGTTTCCGAACCGGAGTAGAAGGCTGAAAGTACAAGGCAGACAAGAATCGCGAGTACAAGTGAAACGAGCACGATAATCTGCCCTGTGCTACTTGCACCGATTAAAAAGAGGGATAGTAAGAAAATTCTCAATTGTTTTGTATCCGGTATCTGTTGTTAAGCTTCCGTTTCAGTTTCATGGGTAACCGGTACTTTGATGAACAAACCTGTGATAACATTTCCTTCTATAGAGGTAATTTCAAATTCAATGCCGTTTTCATCTGTATAGGATTCACCGACAGAGGGAATTCGTCCGAAAAGTCCAAAGACATAGCCACCAATGGTGTCCACGTCATCTTCGCTGAGTTTTAGTTCAAATTGCTGATTGAGTTTCCTGATGCTCATGCGTCCGGAAGTTTCAAGTAATAACGGTGCTTCAGAATGTTTGACGAAATCGGGCGGAGCGTCATCTCTGTCATGTTCGTCAGCGATATCCCCGACGACCTGCTCAATGATGTCTTCGGTCGTAACAATTCCTGAAACACCGCCATACTCATCTCGGAGAATCGCCATTTTGGTTTTTTCGCGTGTGAGTTGTAGTAACAACATCCCGATTTTACGGGTCTCAAGAACGAAGATAGGTTCTCGAATAAGGGAAACACTGGACGGACCTTCAGAAATCCGGTCCCGTTTTTCGAGAAAGGCATCAATCGTGAGCGAGTTCACATCCGCGTGTCGCCACAACCCGATATCTTTGACATAGAAGATACCACAGATGTTATCAATCTGCTCCTGATAAACCGGAATCCGTGAGAATCCAGATTCTTTTGCTTGTTTTAAGGTTTCTTGAATCGTATTTAATGTAGGGACTGCGACGACTTCGGTTCGTGGTATCATAATCTCTCTTGCTTCAATGTCACGCAGTTGAAGGATATTACTGACAATTTCGCGTTCATCAGATGGAAGTGCTTCTTCGTGGTAAGTATTGAGAATTTCTATAAAGTCCGTTGCTGTGAGGTGTTCGGCAGGTGGTAGATGTCCACCAAATATCGGGACGAGGAAGTCAATGGCTCTGCGCAACAATCCGCGTAATGGGGAGATGAAAACAGAAAATACCCACAACAGCGGTGCCGTTATTTTCGCAAAGGACTCCGCATGTTTAATAGCGTAGGTCTTTGGTGTCATCTCACCAAAAATGAGCATGAGGAATACATTGAGGACTAAAGCTATGACAAAGCGGATAGATTCGGGGTGTTGCGGAAGCACTCGCCCGATAAATGAGAGCATGAGAATTGCGAACGCGACGTTGACAATGTTATTACCGAGCAGAACGGTAATAAACAGCTTGCGCGGGTTGTCAACGAAATTGACGATTGCAGACGCGCTGCCCTTTTCAATACGTATCCGCTCAATTTGGACTTGGGTAAGTGCGCATAAAGCCGTCTCAGAGCCGGAGAAAAAGCCGGAGAGGACAAGTAAACCTGTCAAGCCAATGAGATAGGGGAGTAGTGGAACAACTTCCATTCTTTTTTTGAAAGCAATTTTTGGCACGCTTGCGAACCGAAAGTTGCTATTAATGATACTGAATTAGCGATAGTCTGTAATCTGCTCGCTGCATTCCTTTAATTATAACATATTGACAGACAATTTGCAACAAAAATATCACCACTTTTAAGGCATTATCTACAAACTGTGTGCCTTTAGCCTCAATTACCTGAGTGAAGGTTGATGTGCGGTGCTGATTTTGAGGAAGTCTATGACGAAATTAGAACAGATGCAACGGATCGAAACATGTGGTATTGTCGCTATTATTCGCGCCAACAGCGCGGATGAATTGATTGAGACAGCGGCAGCAATTCATGCGGGTGGCGTTAACGTGATTGAAGTCACGATGACGACACCGAATGCGTTACAAGTCATTAGCGATGTTTCATCAGCGTATGGTGATGCCGTTTTGGTTGGTGCCGGGTCGGTGTTAGATGCAGAGACAGCCCGTGCTGTGATGCTGGCAGGTGCGGAATTCATCGTCAGCCCGGTTACAAAACCGGATGTCATTGAGATCTGTAACCGCTACGGCAAAGTCGTTATCCCTGGTGCCTTTACGCCAACAGAAATTTTGACAGCGTGGGAAACCGGGGCAGATTATGTCAAGGTGTTTCCATCAAGTGGTGTCGGTGCCGCCTATATAAAAGATGTGAAAGCACCGCTTCCACAGATCCCGCTCGTTCCAACCGGTGGGATCAACGCTGAAAACGCCGCCGAGTTTATCACTGCCGGTGCTACCGCTTTGGGAGTTGGTAGTGCGTTGGTTAATAATCAATTGATTGCAGCCGGGGAATTTGCCCTACTCACAGAAAGAGCCGAGCAGCTTGTCAAGGAGGTACAACGCGCCCGTTCAGACACTAATTGCGCTTAAACCCGCTGAAAATGTGTTTTTGTGTTGACAATTCGTATTAATTTTGTTAATCTTGTTACCAAGGATTGTATACTGTTCACTTGTAAGATACCGCTATGCAGATTGATCAATTAATCTTAGGTAAATATAGATTGCTTGAATTTCTCAATTCAGGAGGCTTCTCCTCAGTTTTTCGCGCCCGCGAAGAGATGACAAACCGAATCGTTGCGATTAAAGCCTTAGCAAAAACTGCCTATCCTGCAAGCAGAATGAAGTTTTTGCTGAACGAATTTCAAGCGATGTCAAAAATTTGGAAGCATCCCAATATAGTCTCCATTCATACCGTTGAACCCGGCGAGGACGACTACGTCGCGTGGATCGTGATGGAATTTGTTGAAGGGAAAAGTCTTCACGATCTCATGCAGGAAGGGGCACTCGTGCTAACGGATGCGCTCAACATCGGTTTAGACATCTGTCGCGGCCTGAGAGAAGCGCATGCTCACAAGATTATGCACCGGGACATCAAACCGCAAAATATCTTGCTCACAATTGAAAAAGAGGCAAAAGTTGCTGACTTTAGCATCGCTCGTATCTTTGGAGAGACGACCGAATTCGCTGAAACCATGGCAGGCACCCGACGCTACATGGCACCCGAACAAACCTATGGATCTTATGACTATCGAGCGGACCTTTACTCCACAGCACTCATCCTATATCAAGCCGTAGCCGGGCGCTTTCCGTTCTCAGGGGAAAATAAAGAAATAGATAAAAAGAAAGCTGCCGGAGAGATAGAAGAAATTGACAGATGTCCAGAGGTGCTCCGCCACTTTTTACAAAAAGCACTCCATCGGCAACTCTCAGAACGCCATCAAAGTGCTACCGAGATGTACGAAGAATTGGATCGCATCCGTCAAGATGAGTACGTCAAACAAGCTTCGGAGCTTATTGATGCAAGCGTCAATTCCAGTAATCCAAGATTAGCAGAAGCACTTGAACGCTACCGGAAAACGTTCCGTCTGTCGCTCGCAGACGCAGAACGGATGAATCAAAATCTTTTTTTCCAGCGGCGACAAAAAGAGGAAAATATCAAACGTGAAAAATTGTTAGCTCAAGTCGAAAGGTATTATACGCGTGCTGTACGGCACGCAGAAAACCGAGACTATTCGAGTGTACTTGCTGAACTTCACAAGGTAAGCCACCTCTGTATTGACGATCAGGGTTTAACCAAAGTTGTTGATACTTTGTTTCATACACTTAATACGGTAAATGTACCACTCTCAGCAAATCCGACTGTAGAGGAAGTCGTCTCACTCATTCAGAAATTGCCGGACGGTGAAAGTACTGACCTCGGTACATGGCTTGAGCATCAAAAATTAGTCTCGGAAGAACCGACGGGTGTAAAGCCGATACAACCCCGTGC
>JAKZUG010000103.1:0-7702 GCA_047516705.1 Candidatus Poribacteria bacterium
GAGAAACTGTTGGCAGCGGATGAAAGCAAGAAATTCGAGGTGCCAGAACGAGCAGAATACTTGCGCGTACTTATCTGTGAATTAAATCGTATTGCAAGCCATCTCCTCTCTTTTGGAACCTACGGGATGGACATCGGCGCATTCACCCCGTTCCTTTACGCCTTTCGCGACCGAGAACGACTGCTCCTCCTTTTTGAGAAGGTCTGCGGGGCGCGCCTCACCTATAACTATATTCGTATCGGCGGCGTATCTGAAATCATCCCGATAGAGCCAGGATCTATTGCTGAACAGAATCTTTTAGATGAAATAGAACAGTTCTTAGACTATTTTGAACCGTTGATTGACGTATACAACGAACTCCTGACAAAAAACAGTATCTTCACGGAACGCACGATGCGGGTTGCTGTCATGTCTGCTGATATGGCACTCAGTTACGGCGCAACCGGTCCTAACCTTCGTGGTTCCGGTGTGGATTGGGATCTCCGGCGAGATGAACCCTACTCGATTTATGACAGGTTTAAATTCGATGTCCCTGTCGCTGTGGACATCCCTGAGTTGGGCGCGGTTGTTGGTGACTGCTGGAGTCGCTACAAAATACGCATGGATGAGATGAAGCAGTCTATTCGGATCGTACGGCAGATTTTAGCGGAAGGACTCCCAGACGGTCCCGTTATGGCGGATTTAAAAGCCGTTCGTCCACCAAAAGGCGAAATCTATTTCCGCAGTGAAGCACCGCGCGGCGAACTCGGATTTTACATTGTCAGTGACGGCACACCGAAGCCGGTGCGAGTCAAAGGACGTTCCCCCTGCTTTAGTGCTTTGAGCGCGCTACAAGAACTCAGTCGAGGTTTGATGGTGGCGGATATTATCGCTATTATCGGCAGCATTGATATTGTGATGGGAGAAGTTGATCGATAGATACGCCTCATAGTGGAGTTGACCGAATCAAGTAAGGAGGTCGGATGTCGGATTTTAGGGCGATGTTTGCAAGCCCAGATTTCAATGTATCTGAAGGTTTCTTTCCTAATATAAACCTACAAGATAAACTCAATTGGGCTGAGGAATTCATACAGAATGTTTTAATTCCGCGACTGCCGGAAGCGGTCGCTGCACACTTCCCTGTAGAGTTAGGCACAGTTCTCGTCATGTTTGCATGTGCAGGCATCTTCGTTGCAGTTTTTCCACTGCTCCCTTTAGTATTGGTACTTGCAGAACGAAAAGTCGCCGCCCGTTTTCAGAATCGGATAGGTCCTATGCGTGTTGGACCGTGGGGGACACTTCAAACCTTAGCCGACGGTATAAAACTCATCTTCAAAGAGGATTTTATCCCGCCACAGGGTGATAAACTCCTTTTCGTTCTTGCCCCATATATCATTTTTGCCTGCTCCTTCGCTGTTTTCGCCGCCATTCCATTTGGTCAAAATATCTTGGTTAGCCCCTTTAATATCGGCATCTTCTATATCATGGCGATCTCTTCTGTCATTGTCATGGGCGTAATTATGGCAGGTTGGTCCTCAAATAGTAAATGGTCGCTGTTGGGTTCTTTACGCTCCGCCGCCCAAATCGTCAGTTATGAAATCCCGCTCGGTCTCTCTATCCTGACTGTCGTTATGCTCGTGGGGAGTTTGAGCATGGTGGATATTGTAGAAAGCCAATCCAACGGTGTTTTCAGTTGGCTCATTTTCCGGACACCTTTCACCTTTATCGCATTCTTTATTTTCTTTATCTCCTCTATCGCCGAAGTGAACCGGACACCATTTGATTTGCCAGAAGCCGAGTCCGAAATCGTCGCAGGTTTTCATACCGAGTATAGCGGCATGCGGTTCGCACTCTTCTTTATCGCTGAATATGCGAATATGTTCGCCGTAAGTGCAATCGCTGTGACACTCTTCCTCGGCGGTTGGGAAGGAGTTTTACCGGGTTACGACATTCTCGGCGGTCTCCCCGGTTTCGTTATTAAAACCCTCGCACTCGTCTTCTTGATGATGTGGCTGAGATGGACGTTGCCACGTCTACGAGTAGACCAACTCATGAATCTCTGCTGGAAGTACTTCATCCCGATCGCCTTCTTTAACATCTTAGGCACCGGCATCTGGGGTCTCATCTTTCCTAAGGATACTCTGGTTAGCATCATCATCAGCTGCGCTATTATCTATATCGGGCTTATCACCGCGTATACGATTGCCGGAAGGACACTCGCGCAAAAACCAGAACCACAACCGAGTTAGGACAGTCGCTGTATCCGTTAATGCTGGAGGGAACACTAAAATGGACAGATATATACGAAACATCTACAGAGGCGTTTACACCGTCCTCGTCGGAATGCGGATAACAATCAAGCAGTTCTTTGAGCCGAACGTCACACATCAATACCCGTACGAACACGACTATGAGAAAAAACGGAACGTCCGAGAAATTCCGAAGGGATATCGTGGGCAGCTTTATAACCGCATGGAGGACTGCATCGGATGCAAAAAGTGCGAAATGATCTGTCCGGTCGATTGCATCGCTATTGATGCCACTAAACTCCCGAAAGGTGAACACCTCTGGGATAGCATGAACGTTGTTCATCTCAAAGATCGTCGGGAAATCATCGGTATCATCGAAGGTGATGATAAAAAAGCAAAATCGGCAGATTCAATAACCCTCACGAATATCACCTCTCGCCAAGGTCCGCAGGAAGTCATAGATCGCCTTGAAGCATCAACGGATGAGAGCCGAACCCAGACCTTTTCGAGCGACGAAATATCTCGAATTGTTACACGAAACCCTGTCGTTTTTTATCTTGAGCAGTTTGATATTGACATGTCTCTCTGTATGTATTGTGGACTTTGCACAGAAGTCTGTCCGACAGAGTGTCTCACGATGAAGGATTCACTTGAGGGAATTGAATACTCCACATTCGATCGGTCAGACCTCATCTTCAACTTTGACAAGCAGGAGATGTACGATAAAGGAAATGCTGAAGAAGCGAATGCAGCAGATTAGCATGTCCCTCTCGCTACAGACTTAGCACTGTTGAATGAGGTTCCGGTGCCGCTTGCCTGACAATCCTAAAAAAGCTGAAAAAACTGGCTAAAGCCAGCAGCACTGCGACAACGGCAGCAGTGCGGCCCTGAAAGGAGGAGCTGCACGCCAAGTAACTCTGACAATTCGCTTGCACCAGTTTAGAATAATGGAATTTACACTCACAAACTTTATTTTTTACGGCTTCGCGCTTTTGACAGTTGGCTCAGCACTCCTTGTCGTGACAGTGCGAAACATCGTCCACGCGGCGTTTTCACTTATGGTGACGCTCTTCGGTGTTGCAGGACTTTACGTCTTCTTACAGGCTGATTTTCTTGCCGCAACACAGGTGATCGTCTACGTCGGTGGCATCCTCGTCCTTATCTTATTCGGTGTCATGATGACAAGTGGACGCTTGGAGATGAGCATTCACATTGCGCGCGGGCAGCTCCTACTCGGCAGCATTGTTGCCCTGGCACTTCTTATACTCCTCTTGACTGTTATCGCCAATACGCCTGCGTGGAAAAATCTCACCGATGATGGCACAGAACTTCCACCGACAACCGAGCGCATCGGCGAACTAATTCTGAATGGACAGTTCCTCCTTCCGTTTGAGGTCGTCTCCGTATTGCTGTTAGTCGCGCTAATCGGAGCCGCTCTGATTTCCCGAAAGGAGGTTAGGGATTAAATCTGGGGGAGTCGCGATTCGGAGATCGCTCCTACCCAAAAAAGAAAAATGACCTTACAACATTATCTCGTTATCAGCGCAATCTTGTTCACACTCGGTATTTTCGCTGTCTTGACTCGGCCGAACGCCATCAGTATTTTAATGGGCATTGAACTTATTCTCAATTCGTGTAATCTGAACTTCGCCGCGTTCTCACGTTTTATGACACCACCAGAGGATATCAGCGGACAAATTATCGCTATTTTTGGGATTGTGCTCGCTGCAGCGGAAGCCGCTGTCTTCTTAGCGATTATCCTCGCTATCTACCGTGAGTTCGGTAGCATACGTCCCAACGAAGTGGATACCTTAAAAGGGTAAAATAGTTGTCAGTATTCAGTTATCAGTTACAAGAGGTTTCGGAAGTGCCAAATCGGTCTTAACCGATAGCCAAGAAACTAATAAAAGGAAAGGCTCAAACAGAAAAATATGGCTGTTCCCTTAATAAGTCTCATATTACTTTGCCCCCTTACCGCTTTTGCAGTTTTCGGGCTTTTAGGCTTGGCGAACAAGCGTTTCCCGCGACAGGACTATCTGTCCACTGCGGCAATGCTCATCGCGCTCGCTTGCTCGTTCTTGCTCTTGCGAGAGGTGGTTCCCCAGCCAGAGCCACACACAGTTGATTGGCTTTCACTCGGTGGTGTCACTTTCTCTATGGGCTTCTACTTGGACAGTGTCACGGTAATCATGCTGATTGTCGTCACGCTGGTTAGTAGTCTTGTCCATATCTTCTCTATGGGCTACATGCACGGCGACCCGAGGTACCCGAGGTTCTTTGCCTACCTGTCGCTCTTCTCCTTCTCAATGCTCTTTCTGGTTGTGTCAGATAACCTACTCGGTATCTATATCGGTTGGGAACTCGTTGGACTCTGCTCCTACTTGCTCATCGGCTTCTGGTTTGAAAAGGACTCCGCTGCGAATGCCTGTAAAAAAGCGTTCTTGACAACGCGCGTCGGTGATGTGGGCATGTTCATCGGTATGATGATGCTCTTCACCAAATTTCAAACGCTCTCGCTCTACGGAGAAGGCGGTATTTTTGCCCTCGCCGCTAACCTAAACACCGGCGATATGGTATGGCTCTCTATTGCGGGTGTCCTCATTTTTTGCGGTGCTATCGGCAAATCCGCACAGATGCCACTGCATACATGGCTCCCTGATGCAATGGAAGGTCCTACACCCGTCAGTGCGCTGATTCACGCTGCTACTATGGTTGCCGCCGGTGTCTATCTCACGGCTCGGATGTTCCCAATTTTGACGGGAACCTCGTCTCTGGTAATCGCCTATGTTGGTGGCATTACTGCTCTCGTCGCCGCGACGATCGCTATCGTTCGGTTTGACATTAAGCGGGTTTTGGCATATTCTACCATCAGCCAATTGGGATATATGATGCTGGCGATTGGATCCGGTAGTTATGTCGCTGGACTCTTTCATCTCACGACCCATGCCTTTTTCAAAGCACTGCTCTTTCTCGGTTCAGGACGCGTCATTCACGCCTTCCACGCAATGCACGCACACGCACATGAACACGGGCACGAACACGGCGATCACGATTCGGAACATGTTCTCGGTTCTGAGATTCCTCCGGACCAAGATATGCGGAATATGGGTGGACTCCGCCACAAAATGCCGATTACTTTTATCACAATGCTCATCGCAACACTGTCTATCTCCGGTGTGCCGTTTATTTTCTCTGGGTTCTGGAGCAAAGACGCTATTTTAGGCGGCGTGCTGGAACGGGCGATGGAATGGAACTCCGTACATCACTACATCCTGTTCGGGATGGCACTCTTTGCCGCTGGGATTACGGCGTTCTACATGTTCCGCCTCATCTTCATGACCTTTTTCGGTGAACCGCGCAATCAAGAGATGCACAACATAGCACACGAGTCTCCGATGTCAATGACCGTGCCGCTCTTAATTCTGGCTGCGCTGAGCCTGCCTGTCGTCAATATACTCTGGTTTAACGAAACCTACGTTAAACCGCCGCCCCAACCACATCTGCAGGCACCGCAACACGCTTATGTTTCACCTGACAGCAATACAGGCGGAAAGGGTTACACAGTATCACTCTTTGGCGTGTCTGAAGCAGTCGCAGCTGAAGAAGAAGGTGGACACGGCACAGATGGCACACACGCAGATGATGAACATCACGGACGCGGCCCCGCGCATACCATTGCGATGGTGCTATCCATCTGTGTCGCTGGCTTAGGTATATTCCTCTCATGGCTGTTCTACCATAGGCGAACCTTGTCCGCTGAATCCGTCGCAAGGACTTTCCGACCACTCTACAACCTGTTCTGGCACAAATACTACTTTGACGAATTTTACGACGGTGTATTGGTCGCGCTGACGCTGTGGCAAGCACGGCTCTTTGCTCAATTTGATGGAAGTGTTGTTGATGGCATTGTCAACGGTGTTGGCTTTGTAACGCGAGACCTGCTTGCTGCCTTCACAGGGGCTTTCGATAACCGCGTTGTTGATGGCATCGTTAACCGTGTCGCCCAGGTCACGTGGGCAGTCGGCGGCAGAATCCGTCGTATTCAGACCGGGGCGATTCAGACGTATCTTTTCGTTGTGCTGGCTGGGATTGTGTTACTAATCTTAATTTTCCGGGTGCTGTAGCCGAATTATGCAAAAACTTGTAATTTACTTTTCAATATGGGCTTACAAGCAATACCCGTAACGGGATAAGGAGGATCCCCACGAGATGTTATTGTCCTTAATGATTTTTATCCCGTTGCTCGGGATGATTGCTGTTTTACTTCTGCCGCGTGAGTCAGAAGAACTAGTTAAACGTGTCACGCTCCTGTTTACGCTCATTCCGTTCGCACTCGCAGTCGTTTTATTTATTTTCTACGACCGATCAACTGCAGGAACGCAGTACGTCATCAATGTCCCTTGGATTGACGCATTCAATATCCAGTATCACGTCGGCATTGACGGTCTCAGCGTGACGCTGTTGCTTCTCACAGCACTCTTAGGTCCGATCTGTGTTATTGCCTCGTGGCGCAACATAGAAAAGGGTATCAAGGCGTATATGGCACTGTTCCTGTTACTTGAGACAGGGATGCTTGGCTTTTTCGCTTCGTTAGATCTTTTCCTGTTCTACGTCTTTTTCGAACTGACACTGTTGCCGATGTATTTCCTTATCGGTGTCTGGGGCGGACCGCGTCGAGAATACGCTGCGATTAAGTTCTTCCTCTACACCCTTTTCGGCAGTGTACTGATGTTGGTCGCAATGATAGCAGTCTACCTCAATAGTAATATCGTTAACGCGGTGACTGAAGGCTCGCGAACCTTTGATATTCCGACACTCATTACCTTAGCCGCCACACAAGGCCACGCACTCGCTGATCTAAACTTCCAAATCTGGGTATTCGTCGGTTTCTTTATCGGATTCGCCGTTAAGGTGCCCATCTTCCCCTTCCATACATGGCTCCCCGATGCACATGTTGAAGCACCTACTGCCATTAGCGTTATCCTTGCAGGTATCCTCCTAAAGATGGGGACTTACGGGCTGGTTCGGGTGAACATGGCAATGTTCCCGCAAGGTTTGGACCATTTTACGAACGGGTTGGGTTTCTGGGGTAATAGCCTCGCACTTCTTGGGTTTATTAACATCGTCTACGGATCCTTCTGTGCCTTGGCACAAACCGACTTTAAGAAGCTGGTCGCGTATTCGAGTATCGGACACATGGGTTTCGTTATCTTGGGGCTTGCCGCTCGAAATGACATTGGCATCACAGGCGCGATGCTCCAGATGTTTAACCACGGTGTTATCAGTGCAATGCTCTTCCTACTCGTAGGTGTCCTCTATGACAGGGCACACCACCGTGAAATCAACGGCTTCGGTGGTCTCGGAAGCAGAATGCCCATCTATACTGGCATCACGACGCTCGCGTTTATGGCATCTTTGGGACTGCCCGGCTTGAGCGGGTTTGTCGGAGAAGCATTTTCCTTGTTGGGTGCTTT
>JAKZUG010000104.1:0-3435 GCA_047516705.1 Candidatus Poribacteria bacterium
CCCCGTTCTCGCGACGTTTGAGCTCAGCATCAATCCTGTCGCGTAGGTTGGAAAGTTCGCTTGTGGGTGCTAAAAAAAGTTTATCAAGATTCAACATTTTCATCTCCAGGCATTCGTTACGTGTCGGATCTGCTGTCTCCCTCGCACAAGCCGGTGCAACTGTCGTTGATATACAAGTCGCAGGACGCTGGAAATCTTCACAGATGCCAGCGCATTACGCCAAAGCTGAGTTAGCCGAATTGTTATTGTAGCACAATCTTGGTTTAGACAGTGGCCCAAATTTCCGATGGCAGTACATTGTATAAAAGTGATGGTTTCTACATCAATATTGTGAATCACCGTCTTTTTGAGGGCTTGCCTGATGACGGATTCGTTATGTTTTCCAGGCATCATGAGGCGGATTTCTCTCTCGGAAATGACTTTTTCCCCGCTATTGGTGTGTCTGCACATGTTGGTCCAACGGGCTTGTCTGATGGGAAAGGATCTACGGGTATCTCAATCGGGATTCTCACGAATGATAGACCTTACCGAGTAATCAGGGGTATTGAATACGCTGAAACCGCGTCTACATCCGAGTAAGGAGATGGAGACTTACCGGGTGTCGAGATAGGAATAATAGTGAGGGTGATTTCATTTAATGAGTAGTTTTGTAATTTTTCTGTCTTTGTGATATACTCCATATAACTTGGCGGATAGGAGTATCACCTCGGTGCCCTCAGCGTCGAGGCCTATCCAACCCCGTGATACGGGTTGAATGCCGGTTGCCAAGGGAAACCTTGTTAAGTATTAATTTTATTTTAACGCTGGGGATCGCCTTCTGCTTGCGAAGTGTCCCTGAAGCACGGTGCGGTGAAGGTCTCGGCTGAAAAGGACGCGACTCCCCCGAACCTTGAAACAATCGGAAAGGAAAATGTATGGTAGTAGAAGTATTATGGTGTCCCAACGGAGGATGTCTTGTTGTTGAACTGCCAGATCATGGAGCCTTAATTCGCTGTGAACTCGCGACAGATACCTTCGTTGAGGTGGTAAAAAGGATAGGCATAGAACGGGTAAAATCTCGTGATATAGATGTTGCGGGTATCCCTCTCATCTCAACTACCAATGTTCCCAATCGCGCGCAACGCAAGGTTGATGGGTATTATATAACAATGGGGCTGGCTCCAGAGGGTATGGCAAGCAAGCTAAGGGAAATTGCCGAGGATCCCGGAATCACGCTGTATGCAGAACTGTTTCCGTAAACGATCGGTGCATTGCGCTGTTTTGTTTGCTGAAGGGTATTGACAAATGAACTTAAGCCCGCTTCACTTATAATAGGGAGGGTCATCAATGAATGACAACGTATGAAATGCATTAGAGGTACTCAAGAGGGCTACGCTGCAGGTGTTATATGAACAGCATGTAAACGGGTTAGATAGGTCACCTTATAGGCAGCACTTGGGGATAAAAGCGGTTCGCGAACGGCTTGGCATACCGGGGTTTGGCAAACATCCCAACGACATGATTTGTCACTAACGCCGCAATGGGCATTCTCATTACACGCGACGCACAGACGGCTCGCCGAAACTGGCGGGTGAATCTGCCTCGTATTAAGATGGGTGAAACAACCTACGATCCGATGCAGTGTTTCTCGATTGAGGAATACTACCGCCATGGTGAAAACTACAAACCCTTTTTGACGCTCCCGCCACTCGCCAACCCGTGGATAGGCAAACCCATGGAGACGCAAGTAGAAATGGATTTTGGCGAACAGGAATAGGAGAAATTTACGCGATAAGTAGTTTTGGGCTTAGAAATATCAGATCATTTGAAACAATATAAAGGAGAATATAATGTTTTACAGATTAATTTTAGCGATATTAGCAAGTTTCGTTTTTGTTTTCAGTCATGGTTATTGTGAAAAATCAAGCAAAGAGAAAGAGCCTGATTTCCATTTCAGGAAAACAAGATTTGGTATGACTATGGCTGAAGTGAAGAAATCAGAAAAGCAGAAATCTGTTGAGCAAAATGAGGATACGCTGGTATATGAGGATACAGTAATGGGTATCGAAGCAGTTGTTCTTTATAATTTTGTAAATAAGCAACTATTTAGCGGTACTTACTTAATACAAGAACAATATCGAAACAAGAATAACTATATAGACGATTATCAGAGACTAAAAAGTGCCCTGATAAAGAAATATGGGAAACCTGTTTACGATGAGGAAAATTGGAAAAATCCTCTCTATAAAGACGATCTCCATGAGTATGGATTTGCTGTGAGCATAGGACATCTTGTATATAGCGCAGAATGGATTAAGTTTATGAAAGACGGAAGGAAAGTAAGAATTTTTATAGGACTTACAGGCGAAAACTATGAGATAAATAGTGGTGTAGTCTATACAGATGTTCTTCTGGAAAAGTTTTACAAGGAACAGCAAGAAGAAAAAGAAGAGTCCAAACTGTAAAAACTCAAATAATTCAAGCCCAATAGTTGAAGTGCCACCGTTTATTCAGACCAAAAATTAGCAAAGTTAAGCCGAGTTTTGTCGTTGAAATTCCATAGGTGTCAAATACCCTAACGCTGAATGCGGGCGTTTGTGGTGATACACTTTTGTGATAAAATGTCCAATGCGTTATCGAGCCTCGGTAATATCCTCGTAGTCATTGAGGTGAACTTCTTCCTCCTTGAGGGTTCGGATGAGTCTTTGAGCATACCCGTTCTCCCAAGAACACCCTCTCCGAGCTACTGAAATCTCAAGGTTTCCATGATGCTTGAGCGTTGAGATGTAGGTGCTTGAAAGATACTGAACGCCTTGATCGCTGTGATGAATCTCTGGAGAACCCGCTTTGACGCAACGCCTGTTGTAGCGGTTTCAAGGTCAGCGGTTGGGGCAGGTGTTGACTCACCTGCCATCCTCTAATCATGCGAGTGAAAACATCCATAAGCAGAGAAACATAGACGAAACGCGCCTTGAGTCGGACGTATGTAATATCGCCCACCCAGACCTGATCGCATCGAGAGACCTCAACGTTTTCAAGGCGATTGACCCAGGGACGCACACCCTCAATGGAGTTCGTGGTTTGACAGACACATTTGACTGCGACCGAGAGGTTGGCGGATTTCATCAATCGGGCAACACGTTTATACCCGACGGTGTATCTCATACGCAGTAGGAGTTTTGTGATACGCCTATATCCATATTTCGGATACCGCAGGGAACCAACGTCTCTATTTCATCCCGGAGAGCCTCTTCACACGGGTCCTGCTTGGGTTGATAATAGAGACTGCTTCGGGTGAAACCCAGCGTCTCGCAAATCTGTCGGACCGAATAATCCGTTCGCAATGCCTCAACCATTTCTCGCTGCTCCATCGGGGTCAACTCAACCAAGTCGAGGCTTTTTTTTGGATGTCAAGTGCCAACGTCAACCGCCCAACGAGTTGTTCAAGGTGCGCAA
>JAKZUG010000105.1:0-8331 GCA_047516705.1 Candidatus Poribacteria bacterium
GGTGCCAAATGTCTCGCGGTTGCCATAGTAAGCACTTAAATTTGTATCCTGCGTGTAACCATCGACAATAACAACCGTGCGTTCTCTTCCACTCTCTCTAAACCACTTATTGAGTGTAGCATCTTGGATACCATCTTCGTCTCCTTCGATTATCAGGTGCATTGTAGGCATACCTCTCGGTTTAGTGACCATCCCGTGGAATAGAAAAATCAAAGTGTCCTGCGTCTCGGTCTGCCCGCCGATTTCTTGGAGGCGTGCGTAGATCTCTTCGGTTGTTGCATTTTCGCCTTTGATGTGATGGATCTGCTCGCTTGGCACCTTTCCTCGTGATGTTAGGAGTTCGGTGAGTGAATTCAGTCGTTCATGTGCCCGGGCATCCGGCGTTGCGTCCACAAGCAGCCAGTATGTGCCGGAATCAACCGAGACTGCTGGTGCCGATACGACGAAAACGAGTAAAATACAGATAAAAATGGGTGTAAAAACGGGGTTCACCTTTAACATGCTGCTATCCGAGAATACATGCTGCTATCCGAGAATTGTGTTTCAATGCTCTTTAACAGAGTAGTGTAGCAAAAATCCCAAGCAATTGCAACAAAAAGAACAAGTTTGGGGGTCAAAATGTCTAAACTTTTAATGAAGCATTGCGTCAAAATACATAGATGAAGTCTTTTTGGTGTGGCTTGCAAATTAAAAGTTGCTTTTGGGAAATTAAGAGGTCATCTCACATTTAAAGCGTTCTCAGAAGTTAGTGATGGCACCAGACCGAATTGAAGAGACTCGCATTGACGCTGTAATCTATATAATAATACGGTTTTGGTGAAACTTAAAACTACCCAAAACTGACTGTTAGAAAGTGTTGAACTGGCACAGAGTGTATGCTTGGAAAGCATGCCTATAAACGTCGGAATGGACAAGGAGATGTTAATGATTCACGGGAAATTAAAGTTATCTGTTTTATTAAGACGCGCAGTGTTCCAACGGACGCGACGTGCGAGTTTGCAAAACATGCTTATGAAAACCATTCTCATTCTTCAGTTTGCAGTAGTTCTTTGTATCGGGGCACAAGAACCTGTCGGCGAAGTTGACTTATCACAACCTTTAGCCCTTGAACAATGTATCCAGATAGGTTTAGAAAAATCGACGAGTATGCGAAATGCGCGCCTGAATCTCGCGATGCAAGAACTTCGGGTGAAAAATGCGCGCGCCGGGTATTTCCCACAAATTTTTGCAAACGGCAACTACGATTTTTCGGACCGTCTTGACTTCGTCTTTGAACCTGAGAACTACAATTTAGGGCTGCGTGGGCAATATACACTTTGGGATAACGGACAACGAGAGGGCAGTTTCGCACAAGCCAAAGAAAACCTGACCGCTACTGTTAGCCGAAATGAAAGGACTAAACAGGACGTAATTCTTGATATTACGGTCGCTTACTACGATGTTCTTAAAAGGCAGGAACTTGTCAAAGTCAGTGAACAAGTTTTCGAGAGATCGCAGGAAAACACACAGCGGACCAGGGATTTCGTAGAGGCAGGCACCCTTATCCCGGCAGATGTTGCTACTGCCGAGGTCCGAGAAGCAAATGATGAGTTATCCTTGTTGAACAATCGCAACGCACTCCAAATTGCCCAAGCGACGCTGCCCCGACTCCTCGGATTAGATCCAGGAGTTTTGCTTACTGTTTCTGTTGATGAGTCTTATCAACTCTACCAAGATCGTGGGACGATTGAGCGGATAGAGATGTCAGTTGAGGAAGCTAGCCAGATTGCCCTTAGCAATCGTCCAGAGTTTCAAGAGAGGCAGGCACAAATAAAATCTCAGGAATGGAGTCTAACCTTGGCGAGATTACAGCGCTGGCCCCGTCTGAATGCAAATGTTGACTACAACGTTGCCCTTGATGATTACCTCCGTGAGCGTGAGAATTTCTCTGACTTCCGAAGTTGGAGCGCAGGTGTGTCCCTGAATTTCACCGTTTTTGATGGCGGTGTCTTGGGGAACCGTGTTAAAGAGTTAAATATGCAGTTAGAACAGTCACGTGAAAATGTGAGTGACTTAGAGCGGAGTGTAGCTCTTGCTGTAAGGCAAGCCTATCTGAATCTTGAGCGTGGTGAAATCGCTGTCGATATCTCCAAGAAACAGGTTACCAATGCCAGGCTCAGTTTAGATGTCATTCAAGGGCGTTTTGACGTAGGTAAGGCTATCTTGCTTGAATTGCTTGATGCTCAAACGAGTTACGCGCAATCCTTGACGAATAAGGTGAATGTGTTCTACGACTATAAAATTACACAGATCCGTTTACAAGATGCTATGGGGGTTTTACAATAGCATGAGGAATCGCAAAAAGTGGATCATCATCGGGATAGTTGCTGTAACGGTTATTGCTGTAGCGGTAATTGGTGCTACCCGAATGAAATTCAGTTTTGGCCAAGACAAGAAGAAAGCTGAGGACAAACAAGAAGTCGTCCGCCGAGGCGAATTCCTTGTTCGTGTGCGTGAATCTGGCACCTTACGCTCCTTTATAGAGGTAGATGTTCGCTCAAACGTCGAAGGCGAGATCGTTGAAATCCTCGTTGATGAGGGACAAAAGGTTGAGGTAGATCAAGCGCTTCTTCGCATTGATGAAAAACAAATTCTGGAGCAGAAGAAGCAGGCAGAGGCGAACCTAAATGCGCGAAAGGCAGAACTTAAGCGGGCACAGCTCAGGATTACAATTACTGAGAAACAGCAGGAAAGTGGTCTTGCGCAGGCGAAAAATTCTGTCTTAAAGGCACAAGCGACTTTGGATTCGTTCGTCGCAACTACACAGCAACGGACCACAGAGGCTGAATCGCTGGTTGCGACGACAAACAACTCACTTGATCAAGATAATATCGCACTGAAGCAGGCAGAAATCGCGTTGGGGCAGGCGAAACTAACCCTTGAACGGGCAAAGTCAACTGTTGAATCGGCTAAAATCTCGTATGAGACAGCAGAATCCGAGCATGAGCGTAACAAAGAACTTTATGATAAGCAACTCATTTCAAAGAAAGCATTGGAGGACTCTCGGAGACAACTTATTATTGCTAAGACACAGCACGATACCGCCCTTAAAGAGGTGGAATCACAAAAAGAGACTATAAAATCTCAAGATGAGAACCTCAACGCGCGGCAGAAAGCAATAGAAAGCCGACAAACGACGCTCGAACTGAATCAGAAGAACATTGAGACGCTTAAAAGGTCCCTACAAGCACAGCGTAAGCAATACGTAGCGGAACTTGAGGATTCACAAACCCGTCTTCAACAGATAAAAGAGACGATAGAAGAAGAAAAAGAGTTGACAATACATTCAAGGGTGAGCGCTCAGGCGAGCTTCATCCAGGCGGAGAGCCAACTTAAATCTCAGGAAGAACGTCACGAATGGACAACTGTCAAGGCACCAATGGCTGGCACGATTACGCGTCTCATTGTAGAAGAGGGTGAAATTATCACGTCCGGACGTTCCTCATTTTCACGTGGCGAAGCGATCATGCGTATTGCTGACCTCGATCAGATGATTGTGAGGACACAGATCAACCAGGTGGAGATCGGGAAAATAGTAGAGGAGCAGCGCGCCGAAATCACTGTTGATAGTTATCCGGGTAGCGTCTTTCCCGGTAGGGTGAGCGAGATTTCACCGAGTGCGACGCAGCGCGGTCCTCAAAATCAAAGTTCTGTAATCACTTTTGAAGTAGATGTAGAGGTCATCGGTTCGCCATCAGAATTACTTCCCGGTATGTCGGCGGATGTTGATATCATTGTGTTTGAAGAATCAGATATTCTTCAGTTGCCTATTCCAGCCGTGCTGAGTCCGGAGATCTTCACAGTAAAAGCCAACATAAATTTGACAGATCTTGGGCAGTTTCAGGAAGGTCAAGCACTCAAAATTCGGAATCTTATCGGAAGGGAATCCGCTGGAAAGGTCGGTAAAATTGACCCGGAAAAGGCGCGGGGCAACCTTGAAATTTTACTTGAAGGTCAGCAGAAAGGCTTGCGCAAGGGCCCAACAAAGATCGGGATTGTTATCTCCGACCAAAACGTGCTTCCCGATATAGAAGCCGAAGTGAGTAGTGAACGGCAGTACTTTGTCAAGTTGGATACGGGTAAACCGAGTAAGAACAAAGAAGAAAAAGGCGTTAAAACCCATATTACAATCGGGCAGCGTAACAACACACACTTTCAAATCACGGGCGGTTTGAAGGAAGGCGATCGCATTTTTGTGCCTTCTATGCAGGAATTAACAGAGGGACAAAGAGACGACGAAGACGACGATAAATAACAGGTACCGTATTTTACTCAAGTTTGGACAATTTGGCTGATATTCAAGTAGTCTTCTCAACATGTGGTGTCTGCTCTTACTCGAAAACCTATTGAATATTCTGCGTTTTTGTTCCAGAAGCAACTCTTAGAAAATAACACCCGGGTATCAGCAGAAAGCAGCCCCAGCGGGGCGACATGTGTGTAGAAATGCTGTCTGTCTCCAAGAGTAATCCCAGCGGGGCGACATGTGTATAGTAAGAAGTGAGTTTAGAGGCGTGCCTAAGGTATTTCCATCGATCCAATCTATCGCACCGGGATTCTTAAAAAATTGTCCAAAGTTTAGTATTGTTAGCATAGATATGCTAAGTTCTGTTTTTATCTTCATCAAATCTATACTAAGGGGAAAACACTATGTTAATAGATGTACGAGATTTGACAAAAATCTACCAGATGGGCGACGTGCAGGTACATGCGCTGCGAGGTGTGAGCTTCACCATAACACAAGGTGAATTCATCGCGATTATGGGACCGTCCGGTTCCGGTAAATCAACCATGATGGATATCCTCGGGTGCCTCGCTACACCAACATCGGGTGATTACTTCCTTGAGGGGGAAGAGGTAGGTCAACTTTCCGATAATCGCCTCGCGGACATTCGAAATAAGAAGATCGGTTTTGTTTTTCAATCGTTCAACCTTCTACCACGGACCAGCGCGCTCAACAATGTTGAATTGCCACTTATTTACTCTGGTTTGGGTAGAAAGGAACGGAAACGGCGCGCCTTTGAGTCCTTGGAAGCAGTCGGCTTAGCAGACCGGGTGGATCATAAGTCAACCGAGTTATCTGGTGGACAAATTCAACGCGTTGCAATCGCTCGTGCTTTAGTTAATAAACCCTCAATGATTTTTGCCGATGAACCGACAGGAAACTTGGACACGCGTTCCGGGGCAGAAATTATGGCGATCTTCAACCGCTTGAACGATGAAGGAAATACTATCATCATGGTGACACATGAAGCTGAAGTCGCTGAACACGCAAAGCGGGTACTCCACATTCGTGATGGTCTAATTGAACGAGATGTCAGACAGAATGGATATGAGGAAACTGCCGCTGACTGATCAAGCGGGATATGCATGAAAAAGGTTTATCTTTTGTCCTCGTCTTCTTCTGTTTCTCTGCCTATCATGCCTAAGCACAGATTAAGTGAGACCCTGAGAAATTCATGCTGATTTCTGAAGTAAAGCAGGGCATGAAGACAAAGGCTACACCGTGTTTTCAGGGACAACGGTTGAGGAATTCGATTGCGAGTAGATTCCTAACGATGCCCCTGATGGCCTTATTATCCTCTTTGTAATGAACGCAACTGCAGACGAACTCCGTCCGACACAACTATGCACCACGTCAAAATTACGACTCCGTCCCGTTTACACTTTTCGCTGCTTGACTTGAACGGTGCATTGGGGCGGATTGATGGTGGATTCGGTCTCGCGATTGCTGAACCCAATTTCCAAATCACCGCTGAGCGGGCAACGAGCATTGATATTGCCACTTCTGTGTATCGTGAGCGAGCTGTCGCTGTTCTCCAACGATTTCAAAAAGCCTATCCGTTTCCCGGTATTAAGTTAACCTTTGAATCTGAAATCCCGATGCATTCTGGATTCGGGTCTGGAACTCAACTTGCACTTGGCATTGCACAGACTGTCAATGTGTTGTATCAACTCGGACTCGGTGTACAAGAACTTGCACAGGCTGTCGGGCGCGGTGGTACTTCAGGTATTGGGGTTGCAGCGTTTGATACCGGTGGGTTTATCGTGGATGGTGGACACCGTTTCCCTGAAGAAAAAGCGTCGTTCCTCCCCTCGTCTGCTGTTGGTGATATTCAACCACCACCGATTTTACTCCGTTATTCATTTCCAGAATTACCCCTGTTGATTGTGATGCCGAATTGTTCGAGAATTTACGGCGATACCGAGGTGGAACTGTTTCGGACGTTGTGTCCACAACCAGAATGGGTTGCACAGAAACTTTCACACATCTTACTGCTCCAGGTACTTCCTGCCCTAATTGAAGGTGATATGTCCAACTTTGGCAAAGCCTTAAACGATATTCAGACGTTTGGGTGGAAGAGAGTAGAAATTGAGGCACAAGGTTCTGAACTTCAATTGACGCTTGACTACTTGCGCGACAGCAAAGCATTCGGTGCAGGGGTTAGTAGTTGGGGACCAGCGATTTGCGTGATAGCGGAAGATATTGATAGGCTAAAACAGGAAACCGATGCATTCCTGAAAACGCTACCGGATGGCGGGACCTGCTTTATTACACAGGCGAACAACTTTGGCGCAAGCGTTGTGTCAGGTTAAAAACAAAACGGGCGGATTTTATCAGCCGCCCGTCCGTGTTATCTATTGTTTGTTATCCTTTGCTTGGGGAATAATACGGATTGTTCCCAGAAGCGTGATCGGTTGTATCAATCACGTGCTTGATTTCAGGAAAGACTTCCTGAACCATCGCTTCAATGCCGTGCTTGAGCGTGACATCCGCCATGCCACACCCTTGGCACCCGCCACCCATGTGGATATAGATAGAATCCTCTTCAACATTCAGCAGTTCTATTTGTCCACCGTGTGCGGCGACAGCGGGATTAATCCGTTCATCGATGAGTTCCTGAATCTGTTGTGCCTTCGGGTTGTCCCAGGTAGGCGCGTTCGGGTTTTCGACGTTGAACCCACTTGAATTCAGGTCGTCGACATAGTCAATCACAGCACCTTTAAGATCCGGCGCGCTTTCGGCATCGACGAGTACATTAAAATTCTCACATTCAACAATAATGTCATTCGCTTGGGCTTCGGTAGCTAAACCGAGGCTGTATTGGAATGCAGTAGCAGTTCTGCCTTGGATGCTAATACGTAGCCCTTCAACTTCAGCCTCTTCGGCTTCTATCACTGCTTGAATCTTCTCTTGCGCGGCTTCTGTCACCTTAAGCAAAGCGGTTTCATTTCCCGTGAGCTTCTTCAAGAAATTCTTCATAGTTGCCTTCCGTGAGTGGTGTTATGCAGCAGTCTTACCTGCCCAGGATTGATCTGACTGGAATTCTCCCATTTCGTCATACAATACGCGCAATCGCTTAATTGCCTCAATCTCCAATTGTCGAACCCGCTCTCGGGTGACTTCCAAGGCAACGCCAATTTCGCGGAGCGTCTTACGTTCGCCATCTTCGAGTCCAAAACGCATCTTCAGCACTTTCTGTTCTCGGTCCGGTAGTCTTTTAAGAAATTGAGCGATCAGATCTTCGTTAATCATTTCTGCAATAGGACCTTCTTCGCCGCTGGTCGCGGGGTCCTCGATTAAATCACCTAATGTCGCGGCGGAGCGTTCATCGCTAAGTTGTAAATCCATTGAAATCGCATCAGCGTTAAACGTTAAAATTTCCTCAACCTGCCTTAGTGACAGATCTAAAGCTTCCGCTATTTCGTCGCGTCGAGGTTCACGTTGCAGTTCTTGGCATAATGTCGCGTAGACAGCGTCAAACTTATTCATCTTCGCAACTACATAGGAAGGTAGTCGAATGGAGCGAGAGAAATTATCAAGCGTACGCATAATTGCCTGTTTAATCCACCAGATCGCGTACGTACTGAATTTAAAACCCTTCCTATAATCAAATTTACCCGCTGCTTTAATCAGTCCAATATTTCCTTCTTGAATCAGATCTTCGAGTGGGACGTTGTGTCCTTGGTATCTCACAGCGATTGAAATGACGAGCCGTAAGTTCGCTTGTACAAGCTGATCTCTTGCTTGCTCCGCATCCGCACTATAACCATTCTCCATTTCACCAGCTTCAATGCGCTTCGCTAACTCAACTTCTTCTTCACGCGTCAGCAGGCGATGACCTGCTACGCTTCGGAGCCAACTCGTTAAAGCATTCTGCTCGCCCCCTTTATAACTCTCTGGGGGTTCTGTTTCCTCTGCTGGGTATGTTGTATCCATATAAGGATCAACACTTTCAATACTTGTCGTTTCACCGAGAAATTCGGCTTCCATCGTTCTCCTCTCCTTTTATC
>JAKZUG010000106.1:0-4995 GCA_047516705.1 Candidatus Poribacteria bacterium
TTGAACTGCAGCAGTATCTGTTCGATTTACAAGGCTACTTGGTGATTGAAAATGTCTTGGATCCAGAAGAACTCACAACACTCAACCAGCTAATTGACAGGCAAGAACTACCCACACCGGGAAAGGTTCAAAGATTTGGTGGCGCGCCAGACGGATCAGGATTTCTCGCCTGGGGAAAACCGTTCTGCGATCTACTGACCCATCAAGCGATTATGCCCATTATTCGATTCCGGTTGGGCGACTGCTTTCGTCTGGATCGGATTTATGGGATGTATATGCGTGAGGGGATGCCAAGAGGGCACCTGCACGCCGACTACGGTGCCACCTCCACAACCTCTGACGCTCAGCCGGGGGAATACTTCCCTTTCCGCGATAACCAAGTCGCTAACGGATTTGTCGTGGTGACATGGGTGCTGTCCGACACAGGTCCCGACTACGGTGGGTTTTGCTGTATCCCCGGCAGCCACAAAAGCAACTTTAAGCTACCACCACAGATAGATCAGTCCCCCGAAGACGCACCGTGCGTAATGATCCCAAACGCGCCGGCCGGTTCGGTAATCCTGTTCACCGAGGCACTGACGCATGGAACGGCAGCGTGGCGCGGCAAGCACGAAAGACGGTCCCTCCTGTATAAATACAGCGTGTCACATATGGTGTGGACCTCCCGGCGCGTACAACCACCGGCGGGTGTGGAATTGACACCTCGTCAGGAGATTCTCTTTGGCGATCCCGGAGATCCGCATCGTTTCTTCCCATCGCTGTTTGAAGGGTTTGAAAGCGAGCAAACTTTATGAATAAATCATTGGAATCGGTAATACACAACTTGGTAAGACGAGACTTAGATGCTTCGGACATCAGTTATTGTGGGATAACTAAAAACGGATACCAAATTCCTGTCATCCTTCATAAAGGTGCTTACGATTTTTCTGGGGATTGCGCCCGGATACTGATTATCGGAGGGGTCAACGGGACTGATGGTGAAGTTCAGTTAGCCCTCGATGTAATTGAAACAATTACAAACGACTCCAACGGTTTCAACACACTATCAATCAGTTATATCCCCTGTGTGAACTATGACGCATATATAGGCAATCTACAAGCCCCTGAAGCTCAATCGAAACTGACGCATGGATTCCCTCCCGATGGAAACTACTTTTTTGACTCGGAAATACCGGAGAGCAGATATATCTGGCGGTGGATATCTTACAAAGCCCCCGATTTAGTGATTGAGTTATCTCTTGGAGAATCAACTAGGATTGAATCCAACGAGGATGCTCCCACTTTTATCGCTGATATGGATACGGTGAGTCCTGTTTCTGACGACAGTCTCATCGGAGCGTTGGGGCGGAAACATGAATCCAATCCGGGATCGATACCCGGCGTCAGGATCACGGGAGCAAACGAGCAAGTTGCATCAAAGACAGTCGAGTTATTGCACAAAGTGGCAGATTCCAGAGGCACAGATCAATCTTCATCTAGCCACGCAGCAGCAGCAATCTGCAAACGGAGGGACCGAACCGCGCAAGAGGTGAGCGAAGCGTTAGCGTCCCAATTTGGGTACAAACTCGATTCCCCGATTAACTATATCCAAGGGGTCGGTGTAAGCGGCAGGATTCGATTGGCAGAATATAAGAATCAAGAAGTGCCTGATGACATTTTTCAGCTTGTCGATCCCTATGTTGATAATCCCTCCACCAGTTTTGGCGATGCCCCCGGTTCCGCCTCGCTTGCCGGGGCGGTATGGGCAGATGATCTGTTCCGAGTGACCAAAGACCCAAGATACAAAAATTATATCTTAGACCTGGCAAATCGGTTTGATTTAAGTGGGGCAAATCCCCCCGCTCCGGCGGATCCGAAGTGGAGAACGGAGGATATGTTCATGCTTGGATCAATGATGGGGAGGAGTTATGCGCTGACCCAAGAGGGGCAATACCTAGACCTCCTGACCAATTTCCTCGTCGAAATGGGCACACAACAGATCTCAGGGCTGTATTGGCACGATAGAGAAACCCCTTTTTATTGGGGTCGGGGAAACGGATTCGCTGCTTTAGGGCTTGCAGAGACATTGACCTATCTGCCGCAATCTCATCCCTTATACGCCGATACACTTTTGATGTATCAGAAATTGTTGAACGGGTTGCTGAAATACCAGAACCCATCGGGTTGCTACCATCAAGTTATCACGCTACCGGGCAGTTATCAAGAACTCACAAGTACCAGTATGATCGGTTACGGAATTGCCAGAGGGGTTAAATTGGGATTGTTGGATTCATCGTATCTTCCAACGCTAGAGGCCCTATGGAATGGGGCTAAAGCTAGGGTTACCGAAACAGGCGATGTGGTGGATGGATGTACGGGAACAGGCGCGTTAGAGACGGAACAGGATTACATCGTTCGAGAGGCACTGAGTGGCTATGATGACCGTACAGGGAGTTTGGCATTGTGGTTCGCTGTTGAGATGATGCAGTTCGATTAGTGCGCTCTTATAGGCAAGGGAAATGGAAACCTATTCTTAAGGTCACATCCAAAACTGATGAGGATTCTTGATACTATGTACTGCCATCGGAAATTTAGACCATTGTCTAAACCAAGATTGTGATACAATGACAATCAGATTGAAAGGAGACTCCGATGGCAAAACGAAGAAGATTCACTGCCCAATTTAAGGCAGAAGTCGCTATTGAGGCACTTACCAACCAAAGTTCACAAGCAGAACTCTGCCGACGGCATAACCTCAGCGAAGAACAACTATCGAAGTGGAAACACCAACTGCTTGATAGCGCAGCGACTCTCTTTGAATCCACTGACAAGCAAGCTAACGACTCTAAGGAACGGATTGCTCAACTGGAGCAACTCGTGGGTCGATTGACCGTGGCGTTGGACGTCCAAAAAAAAGCCTCAACTTGGCTGACTTGAATCAGTCTCAAAAGCGACAGATGGTTGAAGCCTTGCAGACCGATTACTCAGTTCGACACATTTGTGATGTACTTGGCTTCAATCGGAGCAGTCTCTATTATCAACCTAAAAGCGACCCCTTAGAACCAGTGCTACGAGATGAAATAGAGAAACTCGCTGCCCGTTATCCGAGATATGGCTATAGACGTATTACGCAGATGCTGTTGCGTATGGGATACGCTGTTGGTTACCGACGCGTTGCTCGGTTGATGAAAGCCGATAATCTGTCGGTTGCCGTAAAGCGTGTCTGTCAAACTACTCAATCGTTTGACGGAGGCAGTCACTGGGGCAATCGGGTGGAGAATCTTGACATCTGTCGAAGCAATCAGGTTTGGGTCGGTGATATTACCTATGTCCGACTCAAGGGACAATTCATCTATGTTTCAGTGCTAATGGATGTCTTCAGTCGAATGATAAGAGGCTGGCAACTGAGTCGGCAGTTGACACAACCTCTCACATTAAGACCGTTGCAACAGGCATTAAGTCAAAGCGTTCCAGAGATTCACCATAGTGACCAGGGGGTTCAGTATCTTTCAACAGCCTATATTTCGACTCTCATTAGTCATGGGATTGAGATTTCCTTAGCGCGTCGGGGACGTCCATGGGAGAACGGTTATGCCGAAAGACTTATCCGAACTCTCAAGGACGAAGAGGTCCATCTCAATGAATACGAGGATATAATGGATGCCAAGCAGAGAATCGGGCATTTCATTGCACAGGTTTATAACCAGAAACGACCTCACTCGGCATTAGGCTATTTGACGCCGAGTGAATTTGACAAACAATACTTGTCTTAACTTTGATGATTTCTGGTCTAAATTAACGGTGGCGCTCCGCTACTATGACTGGATACTCAAGAGTTTGTTTACCTGCATTACCCTGTTTAGCATCACCCCATGCTATTGTAATACGAAGGTGGTAGTCATTCCCATCATCCGGTACTCGGGGCCATGCTACAAATGATGTAGCCCCGGCCCCGTATCCCTGAACGACTCCAACTTCATCATCCGGAGAGTAAGTAACATATGGACACAGTGGAGGTTTATCAAACATTATCTTGATCTCATCGCGTGTATTAACAATTTTTCCACTTGGCGGGTCTACAGAGATAATCTTCGCGACGCCGGGGCGGTAGAGTTCGATTTCACTAAGATCGGCGACTTTATAGTGGATGTATGTATAGACTTCAGGGACATAACGTTCGAATTCAGAAAATCTGTCAGTTCCCCATTTCTTAAGTTCTACTCGATCCAGAACTTCACCTTCCCCAGCAGCCTCATACGTTGGTACGGGTCTTATCCTCGCATAAGCATACTTATTTAAATCTATAACTATCTCATGCTCGTCAGACCTATTTTCGCCTTTGGATATTCTTACCCACCCACTATCGTCTGTGTCCGTTGGGCTCTTGTCTCCCGGACACGTTTCATGAATCTCCGTAAACACAAATAAATCTGTTTGCTGAACCTTATCGGCGACAACTCTAACGAAATATCTCGCATAAGCATACTGTGTGGGTTCATCCCGAACTATCTCAAAACTGACAACAGATGCATCATCATAGATTTCCGAATCAAATTCCATATCTTCACCACAACCAAAAAAGGTTGGTGTTGATAGGAGAACAGTGAGCAAAATAAATATTCGAAAGCACATTGGTTTATCTCCCTTTTTATAATAACCCAAGTTGCCATCTGAGCAACCAAAGCGAGTTAAATTACAAAATCATGAAACTGCAATTATTTTTTAGTTAAAAATTTAGGACTTACGCAATTTTTGTATTTATGTCACAATATGACTTATGACAACCTTACCATCGAGCAATTGTGAGTTACAATTGGACTATTGCCAATTCTTATTGGCAAGCCACACTAATTATACCCAGACCTACTTCGCTGAATAAAGTGGACCCATTGTCGATGCCAAAATAATGGAAAAATAAGTAAGATAATTGAGAGCCACCGACACAGTTTTAGCCGAAATAGACCTCAGCCGGCGTTGCATAATCGAGACTCTGGTGAGGTCGTTGGTGATTATAGA
>JAKZUG010000107.1:0-6127 GCA_047516705.1 Candidatus Poribacteria bacterium
GGTCTTTGTTGATGAAAATGGTGATGGCAGGATTGACGAAGAGGGGGAAGAAATAGGTTACATAGTGCTGAAGAAAAAAGGGTTTCGCGGCACCGAGGCGACGCACGTTTACCAGCTCGGCAGCCGAAATATCAACCCACGCGACTTCCAACTTACCATCCTTCGCCAAGGAGAAAGCGAAACCTTCCAGACGAATGACGGGACAGTCCCCTACATTGAAATCTTCGGTTTGGATCAGAACGGCGATGGCAACATTGATGCCCAGTTTATAGACTACGACAGGGGTATACTGCGTTTTCCGTGGACAAACCCTTTTCAAATCACAGACCCGATCCACCCATATTACGCCTATCGAGATTCGCTTAACAACTCCACCATCTACCTCGAAGGTGTCCGGGCAGATGCCAAAATCTACACAATTATAGCGGACTATACATACCAATCAGAAACATATAACGTAGGGTTGTTTGTGATTCCAAACAGCGAGACTGTCCGGTTGAACGGGCAACGCCTGACGCGTGATACGGACTATATGATGCTCTATGAGATCGGTACCATCCGATTCTTTAGGCAACTGGATGAATTTGATGAAATCGTTGTGGAATTTGAAAAGACCCCTTTTGGGGGTTCGTCTCAACAAGCCGTAGCAGGTGTCTGGTTAGAGTACACACACAAGCCGAAACCTAAATCGGAGAAAGAACAGAGCCTTGAAGATAGGTTCAATCGCCTCGGTGGTATCCAATCAATGGGTTCAAGTCCCCTCGGTGATGGAACGAGGGATGCATTCGGCGAGTCATTGCCGGGGCAGAGAAGGAGTTTTGGCGGTTTAGGAAGGAGCGGCTTGGGTGGTGGTTTCGGTAGTGGTTTGGGTGGCGGTTATGGCAGTTTCGGCAGTATGGGTGGTAGCTCTCGGAGAGGCGCGAGTTATTACGGTGGCCACGGCGGCGGGATGAATTATTTCAACCCTCTCTTCCAAAAAGGGTTTATGCTTTCAACAGGCTATATCCTGAATACTGGGCAAAAACCGGCAGAAATACCAGATGTGAATGGTGTTCCAAACCGTTTGCAAGCGTTCAATATAAACACGAGTTTCGGAAGAGCATTCAATATTGCGGGGGTTTTCAATTTGCTACCGTTTATTAACATGAGAAACCTCCCACTTTCGCTTGACTTCAGTGGAGAAGCCGCTTATTCACACAACAACCCGAATAGCATCGGTGTCGCACTTATTGATAGCATGGAAGGGGCAAAGGAATCGACCACGGTACCGACGCTAAAATACAACTGGAAGCAGAGTAGCGTTCCCTATATCTCGGAGGATACACTGGTACCTGGCGGTGATGTTTACAATGTTTTACCGACGGGTGAGAATAGAGTCATTTTTAAAGTTGCCCTTAAAGACAAAAACGAGTCGGAAGCAGTCGGAAACTATATGCGGAACCGAGATGTACCTGCATCTTCAATTCAACCGCTCTCGCTCTCTACCGAAGAACGCCTTATCATGGAACTCGGCTATGATTTTACAGATGTCGTGGCGGAATGGGGAGGCTTCTCAAATGGAATTTCCGCTTCCGGCGTTGACTATTCCGAACGTAGTTTCGTTGAAATTTGGATGCGCGTTCAAGGTGACGATAACGTGACCTTACACTTGAATCTTGGGGTAGTGAACGAAGACACAGATGCCGACCAAAGGCTGGATAGCGAAGACCTCCCTAATACACTAACGGATACAAATGGTGATGGCAGTATCGATGCCTTGGACGTGGATCTGGAAAATCTATCAGATGTAGACCGTTATAGCGGGAACGGTGCCCTTGATACAGGGGAAGACGTAGGATGGGATTACGATGGATACCTCGAAAGGACGTCTGTCGGTAGTGGCAATCAAATTCTGGACAGCGAAGACTTGAACGGCGATGGCGTACTCGACAGTATAAATGCCTATTTTGAAATTTCAATCCCGTTAAATGAGATCCCGAATGAATGGATAAAAAGCAAAAACGCTAACGACTGGATGTTCCTCAGTATCCCGCTCTCTAAACTCACACCAGTAGGTTCTCGTGTGCCGAGTCTTGTTTTTGTGCAACACCTCCGACTTTGGTTGAGCAAAAACGCTCCAGGTAGTGCGAAAGGCACGCTGCAGTGGGCATCCATCGAAATTGTTGGAAATAAATGGCAACAAGGTATTATAACCCGCCCAACTCTGCCGACAACTCCGGCGGCTGGACTGACCGGCGAAACACTTTCAACGAGCACAATCGTGGAAGACACAATCGAAAAATTTATCGTCGGTACAAAGGATAACTTTAGTTACGATGCATACCAAAGTGCTTATCTTGATATTGAGGACAACGAACTCTTCAAGAAACTGCATCCGTTCACAGCGACCTCGCTCGGTTTCCAAACACAACAGCAACGCGAACAGACACTGAGCCTTGAATACTACCTGTTCCCGGGTTCTTACGGTGTTACCTCCAAACAGTTGAAAGGCTTAACCCAAAGTGATGGACAAGATTTCAGCAAGCACGACACACTGCGATTTTGGCTCTATGGCGACAAAAGTGATACAACCTTCGTTCTGCAACTCGCGCCGACCGTCCGTACTGGCTATCGCAGCTCGTTCTATAGTTCAGATCCGTTTGTTAACCAGACAGAGGAAGAAGATATTAACATTTTTGAGAATCTAACAGACTATTATGAATACACAGTGCCAGTTGACTTTGAAGGTTGGAAGTTAATTGAAATTGATCTACGTGACCTGCGTAGAAATACCTACCCCGATTTGAATGAAAGCGTTTCTGCAGAAACAGTTGCCGGAGAAGCCGCGATTACCACCGACTCCGAAAATGTAGACGATGCACCAGATGGACATCCCGATGGCTTCACGATCAGAGGCAGAAACAGCACACGACTCTCTATCAAAAACATCGGTGGCATCCTGCTCGGCATCCACAACGACACAGATCGTGAAATAAGTGGTGATATCTGGGTGAACGAGATTCACCTTGGCGACCCGCTGGTACGTGCCGGGTGGGCACGTCGCGGTGATATGTCAATGTCACTCGGCAATATCGTGAAATTGCGCGGTGGTTACGCAAGTCAAGACAAAGATTTTGAAAGCGGTGCGGGTGCAATCGGCAGACAACGCCTCTCGTCACGAGGGTATAGTACCACAAACAACGACTTAAATATCGATGCAGATGTCACCATTTTCCCGTGGCTGCCGATCCGGTACGGTATCCGACAACAAGACACCGAAACCGAGAGCTCGCGTGGCAGTTACAGCAGCTTCCAGAGCGGTAAAAGTGAAATCCGTACCCGAGATTTCTCTGTCCGATTCAACCGAAACCCGTATCCTAATCTCGGCTTCGCATACAACTATCAGGACTTTTGGAACGAACGTCAAGGCACGCAAGTTAGTCACCTCTACACCGGTAACTTCCGATATGAACTCGGATCAAAACTCGGTGTTAACGTGCAGTATCGCCACGAAGATGTGCTTGCAAAACCGGAAACGGCAACCGATACCTCTTCAACTTCAACATCTTACTATAGTTATGGATATGGCAGAAACAGGGACGAAAAAACCGATAGCGGCACAATAGCATTCAATATCAGTCCAACAAACATCTTCAGTTTGAATCCAAGTTATAATGTCCGTCGGACGCTTGAGAGACGCGAAGATCAGAACTATGGAACGACCTTTACAAGTGACGTGACAACGGAACTAGAAGAGCCAGAAGAAATTACTGAACAAGATTTCTCAATCACTGAACGGGAGCATCGACTTTCGCTTACACCACGATTGAATCGAGATTTGCTCGGCATGCGTCCGACCGTGACAAGCCGTATGAGTTTTCGTGAGAATTGGTTCAGAGAACAAAAAAACGCATCACTTAACGGTAATGTCAGTCTCGGCATGAACCTCCAGGTTCAAAAGTGGTTCGGCTGGTTTTTGAATACTGAAAAAACACCAAAGCCTGAGATACCTACAGATGGACCCCAAAATGGCACATCACCCTCTTTAGAGAGTACACCGACAGAACCTTTGCCAAATAACGAAGGAAACCCGGAAATAATTGAACAGCTGCGAGAAAGCGGTATCGACGAGACACAAATCCAAGAGTTAGAAGAAAACCGCGGCGATTGGATTGAACGCGATAAGGGTGAGACAGGAAATAGCACAGTGCAAGGGAATGTAGCACAAGCAGCTCAGGATGGCATATTGCATAGAATTCTCAAAAGTTTTACGATTAGTACCAACGCCAACTTTACCGCTACCGAATCGTATCGACAACTTGCCTCCGGACTGTCTGCTTTAGAAATCTGGTCGCTTGCGGATGACGCAAAGGAACGGACGAACTCCCGGCGTAGTAACCGCTACACGGTACGCGGCTCGGTAGACCCGTGGCGTTGGGTATCCTTGGGGACAAATGCCAGCACGTCCGACAGTTTCAGGAAAAATTTAGGTAGTACTTACACGTCGCACGCGGAGTCGTACGAAGCCGACATAAAACTGAAGGCACAGGAAGCCTCCAGTTTTCAACTTCGCTATAGTTTCACGAAGCGAGATAATTCAACACTGGAAACAACGCTGAGTGATAGCACAGCACACACGCCATCACTCAGTTGGCTACACACGTGGGGTAAAGAGACACGGACAGGATTGGGTATACGGACAACATTCAGAGACCAAAAACGGAGCGGCATAGAGAGTAAGGCTTTGATCGTCACCCCAAACCTTAGTATCGACTACCGTTATCACACAGAAAACGGCATACGGATTCCGTTTATCAACAAAAGAATCCCACTTAAGCACAACTTGGATTTGACAAATACCCTCTCTTGGGCGATCCGTAGAGAAAATTTTGGTGCGAACCGCGAGGAACGCTCCGAGCGTTACGAGACGACGCTGCGCGTCGGTTACAAAATCAGCACCCATATCACAGCAAACTTCCATCTCGGTCTCAGCTATAACCACGATAGAGTTGAAGAAGGTAGAGACTTCCTTTCAGTCGCAAGTGCACTCACCATCCGCGGCGAGATTAAGTAAGTACGCAGACTGACCAACTGCAAAATAGTTGTCGGTTTCCATCAGCAGGTTGTTGGTTAAGAAAAGTTAGGTCTTTCGTGGACATGGTGTGTTCCTATGAAAAAAGAACGCAAGCCCCCGCAAGAGACAAAAAACGACAGCAAGTGTTGCGAGGGTGAGGCTGACGGTTTCGAGGGTGTCGTGATTGAAAACCGAAGATGTTGCAAGACTTATGAAAGCAAGCATCTTGACAGCACCGTAAAGTCCACGGCTGATGCGAGAGCGGGTCAGCGTGTGTGTCCATCCGTTTTCTGGGTAACCGTATATTCGTTGCATCGTATCGGTGATAACGCCGCGTGCCATGACAGCAATCGGCATCCAGAGCGGTATCATCTCAATCACGGTGAAATAGATCCAAAAAGTATTTTCAATGATGCGGTCGGCGAGGGTATCCAGTAACGCGCCTGTTTCGGATGCTTCGTTGCGTTTGCGGGCGATAATACCGTCAACGGCATCAAGTATAAAGATGAGGGCGATAGTGAAAATGAGGGCGATGTCTAAGGCATGGTGCTTTTCAAAGAGGGCAATAACGACAAAGGTTCCGAGGGTGCGAGCGATTGTGATCGTGTTTGCGAGCATGTTTATTGAAGTTGTAATGTTTCGTCTATTCCGGGGAAGCCTGTTTTGAGATATTTCGGATGGGGTTGGATGTCAGGGGGATAGTGGATTTCCCAGACTTTGACATCTGTTGCCCCAGTTTTTTGAGTCTCGTAAACAGACTTAAACGCGTCACTTGGGATGCCTCGTAGAAACAAACGGATAGCGAAGTTATCCCATGCAATGGGCGGTACATAATAGCATTTTTTCAACTTTTGCTGTTCGTCAAAATAAAGAATGATGCCACCTGTTTTTGAACCGTCTTGATTATTGGAGGCTGTGCGTTTTTTATTATAAAACGGAATAAGTCGTTTTGGACTTGGAAAATTTTGAAAAAATGCCCATAACCCCTTGTAAATAAAGGGTTTATCGGGTATAATATAGGTAAGAAAATAGGGAGGTTGTCGCCTCCCTATCTACCCCAAAAAGCGAAGTTGC
>JAKZUG010000108.1:0-7334 GCA_047516705.1 Candidatus Poribacteria bacterium
GCTTATACTGCGCCAGAGGGTGCCCATACACAAGACTGGGAGTTTTGGGATACCTATTCCTGTCCTGCTGGTTCTGTTATTATTTTCACTGAGGCAATTACGCATAGCGGACGCGCGTGGCAAAATCCTGATGTGGATCGGGTCGCTGTTTTCAATGCTTATAACTCAGTAGATAAGCGGTGGAGTCTGTCTAAACCGCCACAGGCGTTACTTGAGGAGATGCCGCCGAAACGTCAGACACTCTTCCGTGATGCGTATGTGAAAGGCAACGTAACCGGCACAACGTTTGACATGGCATTATGAATAACCGTCAGCGATCAGGACGGATTTTTTTACAAAAAACCCTTTCAGCGGTCACTTGTAGGAGCGTGTTCGGCTCGCGGTTCTTTCAGTTATAGTAAAACCTAAAAATAAGTTGACATTTTAGGAAATAGTGGTCCTCTCCTCCTCGCTGGCGAGGTTTCCTAACCTCGCCAACTCGGGTGTAAAGATAATTATAGACTTTACTATAAAATAGCGCGTAGCTTGGAACGCAGTGGAAAGCGGGACTACAGAGATAAACGTGAAAACCACCAATCCACCTAACCGAACCGCAAGGAAAATTAGAAAAATGACACCAAAACAACGCTATCTGTTTGATATAACCGGATACCTTCACTTGGAAAACGTCATCACTGGTGACGCGTTAGCGGAAGCCTCTGAAGCAGTTGATAGGTATCTAACAACACCGGCTGATGAATTGCCTGCGGGTTTTGAACAGCGCGGACTCCATCAGCATGGGTTCGCTTTCGATAAATCGCTTGAGTGCTTAACGATGCACACAGCACTATGGCCGACCATCAAGGAGTTGACGGACAATCAGCCGCGATTTGGCAGAGGTTCACTGAAGCAGGACAAGCATGATTTGTGGGAAGCCGGTGAACGGGCGAAAGTAAATCCTGGCGGATTGCATTGTGCACGCGATGACTACGGGTGGTATAGCACACGTTACGAAGCTGACAACGGGCGTATCTACTGCGATAACCTCGTCTGCTTTCCCTATTTTACGGATGTCTATCCGGGTGATGGCGGACTCATCGTAATCCCTGGTTCGCATAAGAGTGAGTTTGATCGACCGGAGCAGCTGCTGACGCTTAACGAAGAAGATGGCATTGATCCACTTGACGAGCCCGTTTTCGTTAATATTACACCGAAGGCTGGGGATATTGTGATTATTTCAGAACTGCTAACGCACGGTGTGCTACGTTGGAAGCCAAAGGATCGGGATCGACGGTTTCTCGTCCTGCGGTATTTCCCACAATATGCTGGTACGCATAATTTTCCGCAACCTATTCTGGATCGGTTATCTCCAGAGACATTGGAATTGGTGGAATCTGCCGGGTATGGACATATCAAGGAGATCGTGAAGCAGGATGCGATTACACTGACGGTGTAGGAGTGCTTTGTAAGCGTTTAAGTTCCTCTTGGAGTTATGCAACTTCTGCTTTTGCTGATAGCAACCACTTCTCCGTGCCTGGATCATAAATACCAAAACTATCATCCAGCAAATGGAATGTTATACCATTTCTATTTGTATGGTTTTCATAACAGGTAGTCTCCAGAAGTCCCCCTGATAAGGGGGATTTAGGGGGTTTCTTACACGGATAGTACCTTATTTAGGAAATATCTTCCGTTAATGAAACATAATATATCAGAAATGGTATTAGGCACATGTCTCTGAGAAAAACCCACCATCAGGACGTTGGAAATCCTCACAAATGCCAGCGCATTATGCCAAAGCCGAGTTAGCCGAACGCGGCGCAATCGCACGATTCAAAGACGGCAAGCGATAAGACATTGTCCGCGTTTTTTAACATTAGCGGCGCACCTCGGCGCTGAAGTTAGCCCGAATCTCGTTAGGGGTGCCGTAGCAAGGCAGTAATAGCATCGTCCTCACTTTTAAAGCATTCAAGAACAGTGGTTAATCGCGTCATGACAATGAGGTTTTTGACATGCTTGTTCATATTAATTACTGCGATTTTCCCACCACGTGGGAGGACCTCCGAAGAGATTTTCATGAGTGTACCGAGTCCAGCACCATCTATTCGAGTTACTTCTTTAAAGTCAAACACAAGTCTTGGAGATGAGGCGTGTCCGGTGAGTGTCTCCTCCACAGTTTCCAAAACTTTTTTGATGCCCGGGGAGATAATTCTGCCCTTCAGCCTGAAAATAACGACTTCTTCTTTCTCAGATACGGTGATTATCATAGTATGTGATTCCAATGCTGTTGATCATTTACATCGTGAATGAGTTTCTCCAATCATTGGATAGCTTATTTTAGCCAGTTTTATCATGCTCCTGCCAAGACCCTTGCTTTAGGCGGATATATTAATGCTAAAGTGATTCGAGGAAGGCGATAACTGCCTGTTGTTGTGCCTTAGACAGATTGAAAAATGCTTCCTTTGCGTTCTGTGCTTTACCGCCGTTTTTTGGATGTTACTATAAGTGCTGCGCAGCATCGTACTTAGAAGTAACAGATAAAACTGAATCACGATATTGCTTATTTCAAAGTATCACTGTTTTGCACCGCGATAAATAGAGGGTTCTATCACAGCAAAACATAACTAAGTTAACATAAATGATATTAGGACAATTTCAAATATTTATGTAATTTATAATTAATCGTCCTAATATCAGTAAATTATACTTTGTCCCGATTGATAAGTCAAATTAAATTTGCAGAAAATTGCTTAATTCGCACAAGAAACGCCTGTTAAACTCAGAAAATCATATCGAATCCCCTTTTTTTTCTGAAAAATTTGAATTAAGAAGGCGACTTTTGATATAATATAAGTAAGACTTACGCAACGCGCAATGAATTGCGCTACTACGAACCGAACCTTTTTTGAGAAACAGGGGGATTTACAAGAGATAGTGTCTGCCGTAAGGAACCCTTAATCGCTTGTCTGCGTAAGCCCTAATAAGTGAACGCACCATATCGATACCGAAAGTTCTGGTCTGGTAGAAATTTAGGCTTCCATATTGGTTTTTCTAATCGCAAGTAAGAGTTATCCTAAAAATGCCTATTTGGTAAGGTTTAGTACATCAATCTCCGGAGGAGAAGACACAAAACTCATTTGTTCAAACAAGGTAACCTTTATTAATAGTAGAGCCTACCAGTCCGAGGATAGATTCTGCAATTTAGTTTAGGAGGCTATCAATGGCAATGAATTCTCTGAAAGATATTGTTCAGCGCTGTCATGAACGGCACGAAAAGCCTCTTCGACAACGCAAGACAGTGGCAACACCTGCGATGTATACCAAGGATCACCCGCACCAGTACACGGTTTACTGTGCGCACCACTGCCCTGTGATGCTTCATGACTTGGAGCAAGCACATATCTCTTTCATGCCTATGGGACACGCCCCTTGGCATGATCGGGGTCCCGAGGATTTTAGGGGCGAACGGTTCTTGAAACGCCAAGGAATAGCGGATTGGGGAATTAAACGATGGGATGCCTCGTGGGGTATTCAGTTGTATACTGGTATCCCTTCGGAACGCGATGGCGCGCGATGGCACGATTTGCACTTCAAGTATGAGGCAATCTGTGCTGCACCAGATGCCGTTATCACTTGTATTGAGGCACTTGTCAATATTGTTAACAACCCGCTTTTAACATTAGGGAAGTCGGGCGGACTCCGCTTCTCCTGCAGAGTCCAGGATTATCTCCACCCGAATACCGAAGCAGCGAAGTTGTATATCTATAAAGACACCCCGACACCAGAAAATACGTATCAACGTGACGTGTATCTCGAAATATTTGGCGAAGAAGGGCACACACGCTGGGATGCACGCTATGAGATTCTCATTGGAAACCTCTTAGCCCCACCTGTTGTTGCCAAAGAAGTCCTCTTTGCCCCTATTGATGCCCTCCGTGCGAAACTTCACGAACCCGCCTCCGATAACACAGAAGCGAAACAAATTGTCACCCGTCTGCCCCAATCTCTCGGTTCAGAGAACTTTGATCTCGCAAGAGAAGCGTTCCTACGGCGTGGATTTTCTTATGTCCGACAAGAGGATGGTTCTCACCACTGGACGTCACCTGAAGGCACTGTTGGCAATGAAGATGTCCTACTATCGGAAAGCGATGGTGTCGTATGGGTCCGCGCCTTTACACCTGACACCGGGCTGCCGACTCAAGCAACGCCAATCACAGATGTTTGGGACGATACAGGTATTCCGTCCCCGATAGATGCTACAAGGATCCCTGCCCCCGTGAAAGTGAAGCAGGTACGAGAAGATGAACTCAGTCCATTGGCGATAAAACGTCCGCCTCCGGTGTTAGGACAACACGATAACACCGAAAACGATGAGATACTCCAAAGGGATGTGTTTCAGATAGAAAGCGTTTTCGACCGAGGCGTACGCATTCTTGGCGTTATTACAGGAATAGGTCCATGGGACAAACAGGCAGAAGAATCCTATTTCCATGACGGTGGTATAATTTCCGTAAATACGCCAGAGGTCAAATTCGCAGAAAGCGCGGAAAAATACTTTCAAGAGCAGAATATGCCATCGGTGGTTTACTGGAAACCTCGAACACACCTCTGGGAACAGGTGAAAGACATACCCACTGATGTACGTATGAAAACGCCCTTCCAACATGGCAATGTCTGTGAAGACCCAGAACGGTGTTCCGCGCTTGAAGAAAAAGGTGGGAATCCGAAAGAAAGTATCTGTCCACAATGCCCCGTCTATGCCGAGTGTCAGCAGCGTGGATACTTATCCCAATTTGCCGCATTACAACGTGCGAAAGTACAAATGTTGACAATTCCGCAACTGTTTTTTGACCCGCAATATACCGAACTCGTAGAACAGATTCTCGAACAAGAAGATGAAACCGAACGACTTTGTGTTCTCAACCAACAGCGCACCCATAAGTTATTCCTCGAATGTGAACTGTCAAAAAACATTATGGAGGAATGGGCTACTAACTGGCAAGGGGCTGCCTTAGGGAACTTCGCCAAAACACTGCTGAGTGCTTTGGATATTAAGGGCAAACTTTATGGCGATGCCGTCAAAGGGGTACGCGCGGTGATGCAGACCTTTGAATGGCAAGCGGAAACACTCATCCAGCAGATGTGTCAAGTTAAAGTACATGGTAAGGTGGTGGAGCGCGGGATCGTTGACCCTGATACCGGAAAGCCGTTGGCACGCTTTACCATCGAATTTGAAGGGGGTGCCGCTGCCTACATTCCTTTAGACGGTAGCACCGAAGATAAACTCAGAGCAAAAGGACTCCCCGTCTTTCCCCAATCCTTTCCACCTAATGAAGACATGGAAGTTCTGATGCCGATGACGCAAGCGATTGAGTTAGGAATCTTGAATACAGAAACTGTAGAGAGTATCCAGGAGTTTCCAACCGTCTGTCGGGAGCAAGACTGGACATTTTGGCACCAACTCAAGCGTTTCTTTACGCATTACACACAAGACACCGACGCACCGATTCGCTGGGATGGTGAAGTCCTGCGGTTTTGGGTGCCACCGGTGCTGCATGCAAGCGTCAAACGCCTTTTGCTGGTATCGTCAGTATTCTCAGAGCAACATCTCCACAGAGTATTCCCCGATGAAAACCTTGAGACCTACTGGACCGAACCCATACCATGGAGTTCCGGCAACCGAGTCTTTCAGGTGCGCACAGGCATCTATCCATCAGAAACCATTCTGGACTACCGCAACTGGAATAATGTACAAGTCTCCGAAACAGGACAACGTTTTCTTCGCGGTATCCACACCGAAATCGAGGCGGATTTGGATATTAAACATGGGCTTGTAACTAATAAAGGTATTGCCAGACGCTTGGGCGATATTGCAAAGAAAAGGAACGTCTGTTTCGTAGATGATTTCCAGAAGATGGGAATGTCAGACACTATTTCTGAAGCAGCAGATGTCATTTGGATGCTCGGAACACCGCGACGATCCACAAGGGCTATTTGGCGGCGCGCCCAGATATTGTTTGGAAACGATGATAAACCTCTCTCTTATGAAGACGAAATAGAGTCGGGAACCTACAAAGACCCACGGCTCCAAAGTATTTATGAGGAAGACGCTGTCTATTCGCTCACAGAGGTTATCGTGCACGCTGAGTTGGATCGATTGACGGATAGGAGGATTGTGTTGATCACTGGATTGCCACTTCCGAACATTACCGATAGACCTGAAACATCTATCTTTGACTGGGAAGATTTTGAGATTGCTGGTGGATTAGATGGACTCCCTGAGGTAATAGCCACACGCGAACGTTTTGAAAAGGAACGTGAAAATCTAACGGCTGAGTCCAGTAGAGAAGAAGTTCAGCGTATATTGGGTTGCTCCGAAAGACAGGCGAACCGTGTGTTGAAAAGGCTTAGAGGCGGAAATATCCCACGTCAGACCTTCCGACAGCAAATCCTTTCTCTTCTTACCGATGGTGAGAAAAAAACAGCGGAACTCACTTCATCCATCAACGGACATCCAGAGGCGATACAACACGAACTCACACGTCTTGTAGAGGTGGGTGAGATTGTCAGGGTTCGTCGCGGTGTATATGCTTTAAGCGATAAGTAGGAGGGATGCCGCTAAAGACAGCGTTGAATTTCGTCGGGTATTGTGTGTGATTTGGATAACTTTATATTCTTTTCACACGGAGATCCGAATAGCAGCGTAGGCCCCATACGCTAGCCGCTATGGGGACCCCGGGTAGAACGGATGCTATCAAAACCGTTAAAAGTCATAGAAAAATGCAGTTTTTCCACCCATGCTACGTTAAACAGAGACCGAGTGAACCCAACTCTTTTGCTTTGAAGCTTCCCCGACTATGACGATGTAAAGTTGGGTTTCACTGGGTTCTTGAGTAATATAGCAGGATATTGACTCTGAGGTGTGTTTGGAATACCGACATCCGACTTCTCAACGCCGTTCTACCCAACCTACGGAAACTCTCTATCATTTTGCGAGTAAAGCAAGATTACGTTTTCCACCACGCCCGTTACGAAAAGACAACGCTTGACGATGCGTTATGAATACTTCTTCTAAATTACAACTGCTTTCGGATTCACTTGAGGCAGAAAAATCACGACGTTTCTATGAACACACCGAGTGTCTCGTATACCTCATCACGGACATATCCGAGTTTTTCAGCCAAATGAATAGAAGTTGCGTTTTCATAGCTGGCAGACCAATGCGGATAAATGCCTCGCTCAATGCAGTGTACAAGCAGTTTAGCACCGATAGCTGTCGCAAATCCCTTGTTGCGAAAGTCAGGATGTGTTTCAATCCCAATATGAATCCCTTCACGACATTGCATCAGTGAGAC
>JAKZUG010000109.1:0-7519 GCA_047516705.1 Candidatus Poribacteria bacterium
GTTCTGGAATCCCACCAATATCGGCACCGATGACCGGTTTACCGTAAGCATAGGACTCTAAAACGGACATCGGACAGTTTTCATACCATTCGGAAGGCAAGACTGTGCAGATGCTGTTTAGAATGAGTTCTCGGAGTTCATCACCTTGTTTGAAACCGAGGAGGTGAATATGTTCACATCCATCCTGCTCGACGATACGCCGCACTTCAGGCATCGCCACGCCATCGCCGACGATATAGAGCGGCACCTGTTTGAGTGGAGCCGCCGCCTCTATCAGCGTCAAGATTCCTTTGCTGCGATGCACCCGTCCGAAGTAGAGTATATAGTCCCCTACAGAAAAATTCGGTGTGATGTCAGTAACATCAACAAAGTTATGAACGGTTGAGATTTTATCTTCAGGGATGCCGTGTGAGATCATCTTTTTTCGGAGGAAATGCGAGACCGAAACGAAATGGTCAAATTTCTCAACAGCACCGAGCATCTGAGAGACATAAGACTCAGTAACACTCAGTACTGTGCGCGTAAGTAAACCTCTATTACACCGCTTTGGAAGAGCACGCCAAAAATGTTTCCCTTCACATGCTTCACAAATTTCATCGTTTGACAGATGAACAGCCACGGGACAAGTTAATTTATAATCGTGCAACGTCTGAATAAGTGGTATACCAGTTTTTTTTAGACTACCTAAAATTGAGGCAGTTAACTTGCCATGGTAGATATGAAAGTGCGCAATATCAACGTTTGTATTGTTCAATAATCTTTGAATTGATTTTGCGGCATCGCGTGAGTATAAAAAACGCAGTAAGTCAATTGGTCCCGGATTTTCAAAATCGGCTGCACGCGGAAAATACTGCCCCCATTCAGATGGTTCATCCTTGGGACTCGCAGCTGTAAAAGGGATGACTTGATGTCCGTGGTTTTTTAACAACTCGGCGAGAAGAAAAAAATATCGGTCAGAACCGCCGCGGATATAATGGTTTTGTGATACATTCAGAATAGTGTGCATTCTGCTATAGTCGGTAATGTTGTTTTGGTTTTCAGATACGGGAGGGATAACCCCTCAGAAATCATAGGAAAACACATTCAATATGCCAATATCGTAGCATCCCGAGCATAAAATGTCAAGCGACAAGTGACAAATTACCGCGGAAGCATTCTATAATACGCTGATATTCAGCACATCAAGCCCTCTGGGTCGTGCACGTTTTAATTCAATGCAAGCACTCTTAATGCTGACATAGTCGCATTTTGTCAACTTATAGTAAAATCCACAATCACTTGGACATTGTGAATAGGCGGGGTTAGAAACCCCGCCAGCGAAGGGAGGGGTTGTTGTTTCGTAAAGTGTCAACATATTTTCCGATTTTACTATATTATCTTCACAACAAAGAATTCACCCATTGATTAAGCCGTTGCGGTATTGTTGTGAGTTGGGCGCGGAAAAGCGTCAGTCCAGCATCATCGGCAATCGGGATAGTCTTGAGTCGATACGGCTCAGTTTTTAGCGTATTCCAGCCTATATCCGTCGTGCGCGCCGATCGGAATCCACTTGCTTTCACAATTTCAATTTCGCGTTCGGTATAATCACCGTTGGGGTAACTGAAATGGGAACACTCAATCCCCAAAAGTTTCTCTAAATCCGTTTTGCTTGCAAGAATTTCTTGCCGACATTCGGCTTCCGTGCAGTGGGGAAGGATTGGATGGGATTGCGTATGCGCTTGAAAGTCAACGCTCCCTACCATCTCTTTCATTTCCGCGATATTTAGTGCCTGCCTGTCTGGATAAACGTTTTCAGGTTCAAAGTTAGCCGTATGCTTCAGATGTGCCAACCGCTCTGCATTCGGCAGCCGCTTCAGTCTTTCTCTTTCTGCTTTGGACTGTCCATCTATTTTGAACCAAAAATGGCGATGTGTGTTAATAATCTGCGTGCAGACAAAGAGTGTTGGACGCATACGATGCTGCCTGAAAAGAGGCAAGAGTGCGATATTACCTACGTGACCGTCGTCAATTGTAATTACAACGCTCTTTGCCGGAATCTGTGAGAAATCCTTCTGATAGATGGCAGAAACTAAAGTATCGAGTGAGATAATCGTGTAATGGCGTGAAAGATAAGCAATATGTTTCGCAAAGACTGCAGCCTTCGCATCGTGATACATGAGGATGGCGACCCGGTTCCGACAAATCCATTCCCGAATGAGAATGTGTATGCCTGACAAACAGATTAGGGTTGCCACCATATTTTTGAGGAAATTACGCATCTATTGATTTCCCCGCAGCGCATAGAATCCAACAGCGTTAGCCCGCCCTGAAAGTGCGTTTCTCCAGTCTTACTATTTCGCCAATCCAGCGAGGAGTGTCGGATATGGAAACCCGGCATCGGCAATTCGGGTTTCTGCAAACGGTTCATAATAGACTGTGCCGATCTGCTTAGGGATCAATCCTGGGTCAGCACCATCTATAATGGTATTCATTATCTCAACAGTGTCTGAATTCCCCCACCAGTTGTTGGGTACCCTAAGGTCGAATTTCACATTCAAACGAAGTGCGAAGATATTCGCATTCAGGTTGTTGTATTGAATGGTAGACTGGACATTTTCACAGAAGATGCCGGTTTCATTTTGAGTAATATCGTTCCTCTCAATCTGAGGAAGTGTTTGACGGCCAATTGTGCTAATGCCGATGTCATTATCAATAATATCGTTGTGCTGAACGAGTGCATCACTACCATCTAAAGCGATAGCCGTTTCGTTCAGACGGAGCATACATTCTGCTACAGTAGGCGATGTCGTTTTGATGTCCAGAGCGATCATCGCATACTCTATAACTGTGCCTCTGATAAAACTCTCTAAATCGTGCGTATGGTCAAAGAAGACCCCGTTCCAATCACCCGGAGCAGGTCCGACCTTGTCGGATGTGAAATGCACCAGCTGCGTTACCTGCGCTTGTGCTAAAGGTGTCCCGACTTTTAAGATACCTCTTACAGCGATGCCTGCGTTTCGTCCAAATTTAACGGTGGTACCGGGTGGGATATTGAGGGTTATATTTTGTGGAACTTCCAACGTGCCATTTACAATGTACGTCTTCTCAGGTTCCCATGTTTCATCTTCGGTCAGTCGATAGTTTTCAAGTATAACCTCGAAGTTATCTTCGGGTGTGATAGGGTTGGAAGTCTCTTGCGTCGTACAACCCGTGCCTACTGCTAAACTAAGGCAAAAAATTAACAGGCAATATATGAATCGAATTTCCATTTTTTGTATGTGCTGTTCCAATAAAGTCCGTATTTTGTAAGGTTTGTTGCAATTTTCGGAGATTTTCATCAAAAAACTTGGATGTTTAATAATAAGGCTTCAGAGTCTTGGATCAACCGCCTCACTTTCGAGTGCCAGAATTCCGAAAACACATTCATGAACATAGGACAACGGTTCACGCTGAACGAAACGCTCAAGTGCCTCAACGCCCAATGCAAACTCTCGAAGTGCGAGGGAACGTTTGTGAGAAAGCCCACGGGACCGGAGACGTTCTAAGTTTTGAGGCAACGTATATTCAGGTCCATAGATGATCCGCAGGTATTCACGACCTCGGCACTTTACAGCGGGTTGAACCAATCCTCGCTTGCCTTGAACGATAAAATCCAGAGGTTTGATGACTGTGCCTTCACCACCGTGTCCGGTGAGTTCTTCCCACCGATGGATCGCTTCAGTTTGGCTTGTGTCATCCGTTACATCAACCATCCCGTAGGCAGTTGCAAACAACGGGTTATCCTCAGAATTTTGACAGAGTTTGCTAAGCGTTTCCATATGCCACAAGTGGTCTTTGTCGAAGTACACCGCCCCTTCCGTTGCGAGTAGGTGGAACGGTGCTAATTTCAGGTCTGCAATAGATTGAACATGCCAACAGTATTGCTGATAAGCCTTGACGTATTCGGTCACTGCCGCTGCGCGTTGACGATAGTCATCCAATATAGACCCGACATCAACACCGTGTTCGGCGGCGGTTTTTAGAGAGGCAACCGCTTCTCCCAAAGCGACACGCGCCGATGCTCCTACCGGCGCATATTGTTGGCGTAACAATTCCTGTGCCTTAACCGACCAAGGCATGAGTTCACAGTCGAGACAGATCCAATCTGTATTGAAGGTCTCCCAATAATCGGCTTTGTCGATTGCCGCTTTCACCTGTCCCAACAGTTCGGTTTCAATTGCGGCATCGTCAAAGAAGCGTCTGCCAGTCCGTGTGTAACAGATACCGAGGGTGTCGTCAGTAACGCCAAATCGCTTTTTTGTGGTTTCTGGATTCCGGCAAACGATAACGATAGCACGTGATCCCATGTGCTTTTCTTCCCAGACGACATTGGATACACCTTGTTTACGATAATAAGTGAACCCTTCCGCTGGATGTTCAAGCAAACCGGGGATGCTTGTTGTTTCGGTAGGAGACATTGTCGGCGGAAGATATATAAGCCATCTTGGGTCTACAGCGAAACGGCTGATTGTCTCAAGTGCGGTGATCGTATTCTCTTCACGGATTGTCACGTTGTGATGTAACCGTGTGCTGATAACGCGTTTTCCGAGTACATCATCAATGTTTAGGATATCGTCATATTCGTGTGTTTTGACAGCAGATCGTTCGTCCGCCTTATCAAGAAGCGGCTTGATGGGTTGATAATACGTCTGGTGTGCGGAAACAGATACGAGTTCTTTTTCAGGGTATCGTAAGGCTGTCAGTGTGCCGCCGAAAACACATCCGGTATCAATGTTGATTGTGCGGTTTACCCATTGCGGTTCGGCAATTGGCGTATGCCCATAAACAACCATGGCAGCACCACGATACTCGTCAGCCCAATTGAGCCGAATTGGTAAGCCGAATTCATCGGTTTCTCCTGTGGTTTCACCATAGAGTGCGAATTCACGGACGCGTCCGGATGCCCTACCTTGTAATTCCGCCTTCATTCCAGCATGTGCAACGACCAGATTTCCATTATCAAGTACGTAGTGGCTCACCAAACTATCCAAGAATTCTGTGACTTGTGTCTTGAATTCGGTTGATTCTTGCTCCAATTGCGCGAGTGATTCCGCCAGCCCGTGTGTCGGATTCACATTTTTGCCGCGCAGCGCACGTACCAGTTTTACGTCGTGATTCCCCGGCACAGAAATCGCTGCGCCAGTCTTTTGCATCTGCATGACCAAGCGTAACACTTCGGCGACCTTTGGACCGCGGTCAACGAAATCCCCGACGAAGACCGCTTTCCTGCCCTGTGGCGGCTCAACGACGGTGTTACCGTCTGGCTGTGTTGAGATTGTATAACCGAGTTCTTTTAGCAATTCAACAAGTTCATCAAAACAGCCGTGAATACCACCAATGATGTCAAACGGTCCGTGTTCGTCGGTGCGGTTCGTCCACAAAGGCTGTCGTTCTACTTGGATGGCCTCAACGTCTTCCGGCATGGACATCACATAGAGGAAGTTCCGAAAACCTTCGCGCTTGAGATTGCGCAGTGAACGGCGGAGTTGCTGACTCTGCTGGTGGATGACATGCGGTTTAAAATTACGGTCGGGACGTGTTTCGTTCCTTTCCTGACAGAGTTTTGTAGGCATGTTAAACACAATAGCAACGGTTAAGTAGTGGTATTCGCGCGCCAGTGCAAGCAAAGGCTTCCGTGCTTCAACCTGGACGTTCGTTGCATCAATGACCGTCAATTTTCCAGCAGCGAGCCGTTTTGAGGCGATGAAACGGAGCACCTCAAATGCATCGTTCGTTGCCGCCTGGTCGGTTTCATCGTCTGAAACGAGCCCTCGGCAGAAATCCGAAGAGAGAATCTCGGTCGGTTTAAAATGCTTATGTGCAAAGGTGGATTTGCCTGAACCGGAAGGTCCAATGAGGAGTATAAGTGAAGGTTCAGGAATTTTCATCTTTTTAATTTACCTTGCGGTTCGATTAGGTCGGCTTGGCAAAAAACGTGCCTTACCGTAGAGCCGCCCTCCATTTCATTACGGGCTTGCGGCTTTCGTTGAGGTGGACTTCCGTCCTATTCATCAATTCTTCGGGTAAAGACCACCATCTGCGTCGGTGAGCCAACGTCTTCAGCCTCTGGGCCGATCGGGTGAAACACAACAGTATAGCCGAAGCGTTTGGCAACACCTACTGCCCAAGACTGAAATTCGTCCCGTGTCCACTCGAAACGGTGGTCTTTATGGCGAAAGTTCCCAGCCTGCAGACTCTCAAATTTCACGTTGTATTCTATGTTTGGCGTTGTCAATACAACGGTCCGTGGGCAGGCAAACTCGAAAAGGATCCGCTCAAAAGCAGCGAGTCGTGGCAAATCTAAGTGTTCAATTACTTCTACCACTGCGGCTGCATCGTATCCAGTCAAGCGTTTATCTCGATACCCGAGCGACCCTTGGAACAAGTGAAGCCGTTCTTTCTGCTTCTCCGGCAACCGGTCGTGATGGAGACGCTCTTGCGCGATCTTCAGTGCGCGATGTGAAACATCCATACCGACAATCTCTTCAAACTGCTTTTCAGCCAACAATTTACGGAGCAGCTTTCCTTCGCCGCACCCCAAATCAAGAACGCGTTTCGCGCCAGACTGCTTGAGGATCTCAGTCACCGTAGCCAAACGGAGTTCGTTAAGACCGATCTGTCCTTCAAGCCGGATTTCTTCTTTTACTTGCGTCGGCTCGTCAGTTTCCGCAGCCTCTTCTCCGAACAATTGGGTAAGTGCTTGACGGGTAAGCCGCCGATGATGTTTCAAGTAGCGACGTACAATAGATTCTTGTTCTGGATGATCAGTGAGCCAATCATTACCATGCCTTGATAACTTTTCGATCTCCGCCTCACCGACCCAGTAGTGTTTTTCATCGTCAAGCACAGGGATCAAAACGTAGAGGTGCGTGAGGAGTTCGCTCAAGCGACAGGTGTTTTCGAGCGTTACCGTAAAATAACGGCTCTGTCCCCAATCAGGGAATTGTGGGTCTAACACGTGTTGTCCTGCTGCTACTGTATAACCCAGCGGCTCGAAAAGTCGTCGCAGCAATTTCTCTCCGCCGCGACAGGGTAAGATAGATAATTCTGCCTTTAAAGGGATCGCGGTCTCTACGAGTTGTGGACGATCTTTGCACTTGCCGGACAACGCGCTGCTAAACACCCGCGCGATTGCGACGCTCAAGAACGACGAAGCAACGTAAGGACGATCGCTGACATATTGCGCCAGCGCGAAATTTTCTGCGAATTGCCCGTGAGGTCGGCGGACAAGTGCAACCGAATCAACATCAAGCAGCAGTGCCGCTGTGCATTTTTCGGCAAGCACTTCCGGGTAGAAGACGTGTGCTTGTCCAAAAGCGAGCTCAAAGGATTGCATTCGCGCAGGGTGTTTATGTAACAGATAACCGAGATCTGTTGCAGGAGAATATGTGGTCGATATTGTCAATAGCATAGCAAGGTAGCAAGAAATATAGCGCGTTGAAAGAAAATATTGCGCTCACTCTACCATAACTTGGAAGTCCTAGTAGTTGCGCCAGCATAC
>JAKZUG010000110.1:0-5904 GCA_047516705.1 Candidatus Poribacteria bacterium
GTTTTAGCTGTGTCTAACCGCGCGCCTTCTGTTGGGCAAATTGATTTCAATGCATATTTAAAAATTACTATGTTCCGCAGGTGAGTCTAACTATGGAAGGAATTGTCATAAAAGCGAGAGGTGGTGCGTACGAGGTACAAGTTGGCAAACAGTGTTATACTTGTGCCTTGCGGCACCACCTCATTGAGGATGAGAAGCGGCGGCTCGCCGAGACGAAAGAGATGCCCTACGTCGATTTAGTCGCAGTTGGCGACCGGGTGCGCATCTCAATACCCGTGTCCACAGAGAACAGTGGGTATATTGAGGAATGCCTCCCCCGCGAAACCCAGTTTGGTCGTACACGCATGGATGGCTGGCGGCAAGTGATCGTCGCTAATTTAGAGATATTGCTCATCATTTTTGCTGCCCGGCATCCGACGCTCAAACTGCGGATGCTTGATCGATTCCTCGTCACAGCAGAGGCATCTGATGTTGAACCGGTTATCTGTATTAACAAAATGGATTTGGGTAAATTGGAGAATGTACAGCGCGAACTGAAATTATATGAAGAATTAGGTTATAAAGTGGTTTATACTAGTATCGTGACGGGTCTCGGTGTTGATGGATTACGGGAAGTGATGCAGGATAAGATTTCAGCGATTGTAGGTTCATCAGGAGTCGGGAAATCGTCTCTGCTCAATGCGTTGCAACCGGGACTCCAATTGCGTACGAATGAGGTGGACGAACGTATCCACAAAGGTCGGCATACAACAACGGAAGTCATGCTACTACCACTTGCGTTCGGGGGCTTTGTGGCGGATACCCCCGGCATCCGGACACTTGGTTTGCTTGAAATTGATGATGAACAGGGATTGGATATCCATTTTCCTGAGATGCGACCTTACATCCCAGATTGCAAATTTGCGGCGTGTACGCACCAGCATGAACCGGCATGTGCCGTTAAACGGGCGGTTGAAACTGGCAATATTAGTCCACTCCGGTATGAGAGTTACCTCCGGATATCTGGATTCAAGGAAGGGCGATATGAACGAAACACAGATAAGAGAAGAACGGAGCGAAACCCGAGACGACGCAAACGCTGATCTTGACAAGTGGGCGGATGCTATTAACAACTTGCTACGCATTATTGAGAGGAGTGAGCAGAAACTTGGATACTTCCAGAATAGGGTGAAACAGGCGAAATTCATGGATAGTCCGAATCAGCGTAAGGTTCGTGCCGCGGGGTCCCAAATTGGTGCGCACTCTGCACAATTGGAGGGTCTACGCAGCGAATTGCGGCAGTTGGAACGCCTTTACAGTGGCGGCATTTCCCTTCGGCAGACTACAGAGAATGAACTTCGTCAGATTTGGGGATGGATCAACCGACCGGGTATCAGGAATCTTCTCTATGCTGAACGGGTATCGTTTGAGACATTTCTGGAGGATTGGCATCAATGGATGGCGGACGACAGAATGCATACACTGGCTATTGAAATCCGTACCACACGTCTTCTCATCGGATTTATTCTTCTCCAATGCGATGCGGACATGGTTACTGTCAAATTCGTCATCATTCGACCCGATTATCGCGCGCGCGGATACGGCACTGACACACTCATTGAAACCATCCGTTACGCGTTTGACGGACTCGGTGCTAAGCACGTTACGCTGCAGGTATCACCAGACAACGGACCCGCGCTCATCTGCTTTGAGAATGCCGGATTCCAGTACCTCAGTTACACCGACGCGACGCGGCAGACTTACACGATGGGCATTGAACGCAGCGAATGGGCAGGCGATAAAGCGGTAGACGAGAAAGATGTTGCGCCACAGCTGAGTGCTCCACTCAAATTGTTTTTCGACTCCGAGGAGTGATTTTCATTTTTACATGAAAATGTAATGTACATTCGATGAAAAGGGGCAGAGGATAATACTTCTCTGCCCCCAATTTTTTTAAGATGACCGTAGTGTAATTCTGTTAACTTCCAAAAGTGCATCCGAAAATGTGTAAATATAGTCAGACTGCATAACTTACCTTAACCTAAAATGTTTCGTTTTCGTTTCTGCTGCCGAAAGCACAATGATACAAAGGAATTATTGATATGAGAACAGCGCGACTTGTTTACTTCGTGTTTATCCTCTTGTTTACTATGGCTCTCTTTCTATTAAGTAGTCCGGCACAAGATTACATCCGATGGCAGCTTCCTGAAGGAGCTATTGCGCGTTTTGGGCAAGGTGGAAGCCGTGATTTCGCGTATTTTCCTGATGGTAATAGACTCGCCGTTTTGAGCTCAATCGGCATCTGGATATACGATGTCCGGACAGGGAAGGAACTGGATCTGGTCACGGATGAACCGTTCATGAAAGACATCTGGAATCTCATGGTCCCCAGTCCTGATGGCAGGACACTTGCTGCTGCGAGTGATCATAGGATTTATTTATGGGATCTACATGCGAACAAATTGAAGAAAATTCTCGTAGGACACAAGGATAGGATCTATTCGTTGGCATTCAGTCCGACTGGTGAGATACTCGCAGGTGGAAGTCGGGACACCACAGTCCGACTATGGGATGTTAACACCGGTGAGTTGAAACAAACCTTCGTAGGGCACACGGATATGATCCGTCTGGTCGCGTATTCAAATGATGGAAAGACGTTGGCGTGCGTTAGTTGGAAGGACAATACAATTCTTATTTGGGATGTGGATACTGAAGAACTCCTAAAAGCCATTACAGGACACACCGAGCGCATTGATAGTATCGTATATGCTCCTGATAGTCGGACACTTGCAAGTGGAGGACGGGATTCCAAGATTCGTATTTGGGATGTTGGCACTGGAAAACTCCTGAATACCTTTATTGGACATACAGATCGGGTCGGTTCTATGGTCTATTCACCAGATGGCACCACACTTGTGAGCGGCAGTTGGGATAAGACAATCCGTATGTGGGATGTCCGCACCGGTGAGACTTTGAAGATTCTTAAGAGTCATACCCGTGATGTTCATTCTGTAATGTATTCACCAGATGGAGAAACCGTTGTTAGTAGCGGATACGATGGGACAGTGCGTTTTTGGGATGCGGACACTGGCGAACTCTTGAGAACTATCGTTCGACAAACGCCTTCAGGAAGATCGGTAGCATTTTCGCCGGACGGTAGAACACTTGCGAGTGGTGCGTGGACAGATCATGCGATTTCACTGCGGGATGTCCAGACCGGAGAACTCACGAAAACCCTCACCGGACATACAGATCGCGCACTTTCAGTGACCTATTCCCCTGATGGTAGCACATTTGCGAGTGGAAGTGGGGATGGCAAAATCCGTTTTTGGGATGTGGAAACGGGAGAACTCTTCAAGACCATCACCGGTCACACGAAAGGTGTACATTCTATCGCCTATTCACCGGATGGTACGTCGCTTGTGAGCGGAAGTTGGGACAATTCAATCCATTTGTGGTATGTGCACACCGGACATCTCCGGCAAATGATTACCGGGAATATAATGGAATCCGACCCTGATATCGAAGTCAGAGCCATTGCGCTTAACCCTGATGGACGGACACTTGCCGTGGCAACTGACGAAAAAGAGATTCGGTTGTGGGATATACCCACGGGCAAAGTCAAAGCAACCCTTACGGAGCATACGGATAGAGTTGCTGCCGTCGTATTTTCTCCAGATGGCACGATGCTCGCAAGTGGTGGTGAAGGCAGCAACCTCTGTTTGTGGGATGTGCGCACTGGGAACTTGCTACATAATATCGTAAAGGCAAGGGGTGCTGTCTATGGTGTCGCGTTCAGTCCAGATGGACGAACACTTGCAAGTGCAAGTTGGCAGACGATTGAATTGTGGAATCCTTTCACTGGCGAACATATTGGCACTTTTACTGGTCATCCGGGCTGGAATCGCGCTGTAGCGTTCAGTCCAGATGGGCAGACGCTTGCAAGTGGTAGTGACTATGGCACCGTTATTTTGTGGGATATGAACCAGATTCCAGTTCCAGATCAATAGTGTCTTGAAATACAGAGCAGCAACGCTTTTCTGACAGAATTTCTGTGATACTGGTAGACTGAACCGATTTGAGTTATTACAACTATAGAAAAACGAAATGTCCATGGCAATGGAGAAAACTGTGATCAACCTTTATAACGTGCTAAGTCGTTCGGGGAGTGTGCGGGTGCATGCGCATTGGGAACCGATTGCGGATGCCACGTTTAATATGCACAACGATTCACCAGAACTCGCTGAGGTGTTTGATCTGTCACCACGCCACCCCGTCAAAGAATACGGAGCAGAGGATTTCAAGGTGTTTCTTCCACTTTCAACTGTAGCCGTAGGTGATATATGGGCACTTGATCCGAACAGTATTGTCCCTTTCCTTTATCAGTTTCACCCGGGGGCAAGGGCTGATTTAGGGAACGGTGAGGAGGGTGCCTATGCTTGCTTACGGGCATGTTCATCAGATTATGCGGAGATCGTTTTCCGAGTACATGCCGAATTTACATTACGAAGTGATGCGTATCAGGAATGGCAACAAGAAAACGCTGAAGAGGGTTCGGAACCGGAATCCGAAGCCACGTTTATCCCATCGCAATATGTCGGGCAGGTGTTAGTAAATCTAAAAAAAGGAACGATTCGCGCGTTTTCGTTGGCACTACCGGTACGCAATAGCAATGTTGACATCAACGCTTGTGGTGGTGCTGATATGGTCTTTGTCCCGCGTATGGAACTCCTCACCACGGACGAGACCGACCAAGATGAAATCGCGTGGAATATTTCTATCACGGCGGAAGAAGCACGCCGTTCATTAGAATTGAAATTCTACAAATTCGCGGAGATTGACTGGATACCGATTGATAGGGCGGTTGAACTTGCGAGTGCAGCACGCCGACCAATTCATACGATCCTTGTCTGGGGGTGCGTAGACGATGAATCTTGCTGAGCGAACGGCAAATATTTGAGGGCGGGTCCGCTCTCCGATTCAGAAGTGATAAAGACGCTCAACGAGAAGTTTATCAATACGTGGGTGCTCCTCAGGGAATTGCCTGGACTGATAGGCGGGTCAAAAGGCGAGATGACGAGTCTTGTCGCTAAAAAAATACAACAGCATTACACCGACTCTGTGGATATTCTGGTGTTCACTCCCGATGCGGAAGTCATTATGCATCAGCCGGAGTCGGCACTGCCTTACAAGAACCAGTCGCGAGCATACCTAACAGTGCTAAAGCATTCTGTGGAAACGTTTGAAGGAAGACGCACTCGTGTAGGAAAGAGATCAAGATTAGATGGAAATCCGATCGGCTTGGGGACGGCGTTGATGGACGTTTTACATATTTATGGCACATCCAGTACCGACACTCCAGATGACACGGTTGTTAAAATTGATACGACACCGTTTGAATCTGGTGGGATACTCCATATTGAGATACAAGTGGGGGCAGGCGAGTCGGCAGGGACGTTTGAGTTGTTTCATGACGACACCGAACTTCTTACAAAAGGGGATACCGATGAAGCACTGGATGGTGCATGGAATGTTTCGCCGGGTAGCATCGGGCACATCTTTCATAATTTCAGACGAGGTCAACTCTTCAAGTTGGTCGCTACGAGTACCGACAATCAAAAAGCCAATGCTTTTCTGGCGCGTGTTTCTGTTGTCCCTCATTAGGAGATCTGATGCAACAGCAAAGACATCTACCACCAGAGCCATTCAGTTGTCACGAATCACTCTTGTGGGAGGGGTTTGTAACCCCGATTCTTGCGGGATATCTATTTACACGCATGGCACATCGAAAATCGGCATTCGTCGTATAAACTCGCGGGTTCTTGGTCTTTACCGCTCTACCCGGGATTCCGATAGTGAACAGCGTATGGGGCCTACGGCCACCCGCGCATTTTTATTATCGAACTCACGTTAGAAATTAGGTCG
>JAKZUG010000111.1:0-4607 GCA_047516705.1 Candidatus Poribacteria bacterium
GGTGTATCCGGCAATCCGCTCGCCGCTTACGTTGCGAAGGAGATCATCCGTTACGGTGGGTGTGCCAACCTCGCGGAAACCGATGAGTTGATCGGATCTGAGGCTTATGTACTTCAGAATGTCCGCGACCTGACCACCGCACACACGTTTCTCAGGACGATTGAACGTTTCAAGGAACGCGTCGCGTGGCATGGACACTCCGCAGAAGGAAATCCATCCGGTGGCAATAAGTTCCGTGGACTTTACAATATCGCCATCAAATCAATCGGCGCAGCGATGAAACGGCACCCCGATGTCTGTCTTGATTACGTCATCAATTACAGTGAGCTGATGAAGGAGTCGGGCTACTACTTTATGGATAGCCCCGGCAACGATTTGGAGAGTATCGCAGGACAGGTGGCATCTGGTTCTAACATGATTTTCTTTGTTACGGGCAACGGATCCATCACAAATTTTCCGTTCGTACCCACGATTAAGATTGTCACGACGACCGGACGCTATGAGATGCTTTCCAAGGATATGGCTGTGAACGCTGGTGCGTATCTTGACGGCACACCGATGGAAGCACTCGGCGAATCGATGCTGGATTTGACAGTAGATGTTGCATCGGGTGAACGTTCTGTCGGTGAGAAAGCCGGACATTCCCAAGTCTCGCTGTGGCGTGATTGGAAGCAGACAGGTCCCGTAGATTTAGATCCATTCCTGACGGAATCCGAATTGAAGTCCGGCGATCCGATTCCGATTGATACCTCCGCTGTAGAAGCACTCTCCGAATCGCGACTCCCCCAAAATTTGAAATTCCGTGCGCTCCACACAGAAAACGGGTGCCGTACGGATCAGCTCGGGTTAATCTTACCCACGAGTCTCTGTTCTGGACAGATTGCACAGATGATTGCGCACCGTTGCAATGAACAGGAGATTGGCAAGGAGCAAGGTATATCCCGTTTTGTTGCGCTTCCGCATACGGAAGGGTGTGGAGTCTCCGGCGGACGTTCGGAGGAGATTTATACCCGCACGATGATCGGACACCTCACGCATCCAACGGTTGCCCTCGGTTTACTCCTCGAGCATGGGTGTGAGAAAACCCATAACGATCACGTCCGACATGAGATCCAAAAACTCGGTATATCCGCAGAACGGTACGGTTGGGCGAGTGTGCAGTTGGATGGCGGCATCGATGCCGTTATTGAGAAGGTTCAAGATTGGTTTTCGGAAACGCTCGCCGATAAACCTGCTGTTCCGGTTGTGGATACGGGATTGGAACACTTATGTGTAGCCGTGACATCAACGGGTGAAGTGGCAGAAGCAGTCTCTCAGTCACTGACGGAATTGACGCAGGTTATTGTTGCTGCGGGTGGAACGGTTGTCGTGCCAGCAAATGCGACGTTCGTGCAAGGTAGTAGGCACGCTCCGTCGTGCCGTCCACCCTCCGAATTATCTCCCACCTTGGCGTATGGACAACGAGTAGAAAAATCTGGTTTCCACATCATGGAGACTCCCACTGATCAACCGACGGAAACATTGACAGGGTTGGGCGCGACGGGTGTGGATTTGGCACTTGCACACATTATCGGAGCCCCCTTGCAATCGCATGTGATGGTGCCGTTGATTCAGGTCTCTACGGATGCCACGACGCAAAACAACTACGGCACGGATTTGGATTTGGCGACTGCTGATGTTGACGACTTGTTAGCGTTAATTGTGGCGGTAGCTTCGCGCCAGTATACCCCGAAGCTGCACGGCAAAGGGAATACAGATTTCCAGTTGACACGCGGGTTATTGGGTATTTCAATGTAATCAGATAAGACGTTTTTTGACGAAACCTCTTAATCTGTGTTATAATTTCATGAGTCAAGTTGCTACTTAGTCCTGAAACTTACAAATTTTTGAAACTCGTTCCCAAAAAGCCGACCAATTTAGCACATGGCAATTTCAAGTCGTGAAGTGATTAAAAGACTGAAGAAGGAAGGTTGGGTTTTAGTTCACGCTGTTGGTAGTCATCACCACTACAAACATCCGAACAGGCCTGGCAGAGTGACTGTTCCTCATCCGAAGAAAGATTTGAGGAGACAGACATTATCAAGTATCTGTGGACAAGCGGGCTGGGATGGGTGGGATCCGAGTTGGAAGAAAAATAGGAGAACGCGAGGTGTTCTATGCATAGGCATTACCCAATCGTTATTCATAAGGATCCAGATAGTGATTACTGTGTAACTGTGCCGGATTTGCCCGGTTGCATTACTGCTGGAGATACGCTTGATGATGCACAAAATCAAGCATTAGAAGCTATTCAATGCCACATTGAAGGTATGTTGCTTGACGGAGAGTCCATTCCTGAAGCGAAAGACATTGCATACCATCAAAATAATCCAGATTATGCCGGTGGCACGTGGAAATCTGTAGCAATAATTCTACCTGATATTTCCGATATTCAGGTTCGCCGGCCCGGGCAATTCAACGATTTTTCCAATGGCTAAATCGAACTACTCAAGCTATTCGCTAAGTAATCTATGTTGGCGTTGACCGGTTTGGGTGCGACGGGTGTGGATCTGGCACTCGCGCATATCGTCGGTGCAGCCTTGCAATCGCATGTGATGGTGCCGCTGATTCAGGTCTCTACGGATTCAGCGACATAAGCTGCCTACGGTGCGGATTTGAATTTGGCGACTGCTGATGTTGGCGACCTATTGGCATTGATTGTGGAGGTTGCCTCACGTCAGTATACCCCGAAGCTGCACGACAAAGGGAATACGGATTTTCAGTTGACACGCGGGTTATTGGGGATTTCAATGTAAAGGATTCTGATAGGGTGTGTAGCGGACCCACCCTTATCTGATGCCGTGTACACTATCTATCGTCTTGTGGTGGGGCATCATGCGCCTGACGAGGCTTTTGGACCTGAGTCTCAAACCGATAATGGTGTTCCGTGGTATACCTTGGTGAAATTGGCGTTATCAACCGATCAGGGTGCTCCACGTGAATCCGGAAAAGTTCACCGGTTGACGCGCGAGTACTGGGCACTTGTGGTTCATTATCTTTCGAGGCTGTAGCGTCCCATGGTGGACCGGATAAACCTGCCTCCAAAAGTGCCTCGCGCGAGATAGGTGATAGTGGTTCACTGAGACGATTTAAATTTTCATCAAGATAAATGATTTCGTGTTCTTCCGGAATTATACCTTCAGAGATCAACTCAAATTGCTGTTTTGGTGTAAGTTTTTCGCCCGAGAACACAAACTTTTTTCCATCGCTTTTGACGTAGACGCGTCCTTTTTTGTATGGGAAAAAGGTTCGGGCTTCAGGTCCGCCAAAGAATCCACCCATTAGATCTGGGTCGGTTAAAATCGCCGCTTGTCTCTGTTGGTGTTCCCAAATCATCCGATTCACAAATGCCACTTTATAGGTATCAAAATCATCTGTCGGTGAAATTCCATGCTTCCCGGATGCCCATTCTTCGGGCTTATTTTCAATGTTAACCAGGCTTCCGCGCAATGATATTATATACGTCCAATAGTCATCGGCATTTTCGATAGGAACCTCTTTATCAAGGAACATCTGGATCCATTCATCGGGTGGGTACTTCGCATCTAATTCTTTGAGATGTGCCTCCCCATAGAGAAACTTGGTCGCGTTACTATATTCCTCATGAAATGATTCCATAATCGCCTCAACGGTTTGGGGTCCAAAATGTTTCCGAGTACCTGTATTTTCTATCGTCACTTCGATTTCATATTCTTTCATATCGTGAGGTGACGGAAGCTGCTTTTCCATTTCAATAGCTTGTGCTGTGAGCTGCTCGCGAACACTCATGTGAACATCGGTGAAGATCACGTCATCAATTTCTGTGATCAATCCCCTTTTTTCCCACGTTTCTAAAGCATCTACGACGATTATTTCGGTGTATTGATCTACCCAGCCTTTCCATAAGTCGGTTGGAATATTCAAGGTGGGAGGCCGGTCCGCCGAAGGTTCAGTTTGAGATTGCTGGCTGAATGAAAGAAAGGTAGTACTATTGAAAATTACCAAAATTGAAAGCAGCACTAAAACTATTTTGCTATACATTTTTAGGTCTCCTAAGAATTATTTAAGTTTTGACAATTTTCACAAAATGTAACCGGTAGGATTATAGTAAAGCCTACAATTAAATGGACACTAAGGAATTGGCGAGGTTAGGAATGCAGATCGCATTTGGGCGTGTACGCCGCAAAACCTCGCCAGCGGCGGTGAAGTGTCAAACCCTATTGTGTTCAGATTTTTTGGGCTTTACTATAAAGTGCGAGATTATGCTTCTATATAGGGAAAGCGATGTATAATACCTCACTTCACAAGTGAAATGTGGTATTACAGCACCCCTACAACGGTAGCGAAATCGGTGCGCCGATTTGCGAGGAACGATACGTCGCCTCTGCTAACTCGATGCCGTCCCTGCCGATACGTCCGTGGGTTGTTGGTTCCGCTTCACCGGCGATGCACTGGAACCAATGGTCGACGCTTGTTCCTTTCGCTGCCATGCCCCAATACCGCTGTTCGCGCTGCGCTTCTGGCACGTTACGATAGGTGTCGTCATCTGGTGCTGATACCGTGAATTCTTGGGCGGATGCCATGTCCTG
>JAKZUG010000112.1:0-6268 GCA_047516705.1 Candidatus Poribacteria bacterium
ACCTTTTTTCAAATAGTCTTGAGCATATAAGCCCAATCAACAGGAGGGCTGGATATACGTAAGGGATTGCCCTTGACACAACCCTCCTAAACGAACCGCAAGGAACATTAAAAATATGAAAGTTGTTGATGCAGTTGCAAAAGTCCTTAAGGCAGAAGGAGTGGAGTATCTATTTGCGTATCCGGTTAATCCGATAATTGAAGCGGCGGCGAAACTGGATATCCGTCCGATTATCGTCAGACAGGAACGTATTGGACTTCACATGGCAGACGCAATGAGCCGAATGACCTCCGGGCAAAAGATCGGTGTATTCTGCATGCAAAGCGGTCCCGGTTCCGAGAATGCGTTCGGTGGTGTCGCCCAAGCCTATGGGGACTCCGCGCCTATTGTCGTCTTACCGATGGGATATTCGAGGGGATTGACACAGATTCAGCCGAACTTCAATTCTGCGCTCAATTACCTTCACGTGACGAAGTCGTGTGAACAGGTTACCTTACCCAGTGCTGTTCCCGAAGCCATGCGACGTGCCTTCACGCAAGCCCGAAACGGTAGACCGCGTCCCGCGCTCGTTGAATTCCCGTCAGACCTGTTTGGTGAAGAAATTCCCGAACCTTTTGAACCGGTCCCTGTTCCAATAGTACGTTACGGACCTGATAGCGCGTCAATTGAAGCGGCTGCAGATGTCTTGCTTGATGCGGAGTGTCCCGTCATCTATGCAGGACAAGGTGTGCATTATGCCCAAGCTTGGGATTCTTTGAAAGAATTAGCGGAACTGCTGGCAGCACCTGTGACAACGAGTTTGGGTGGAAAAAGTGCTTTTCCAGAAGACCATCCGTTAGCACTCGGTTCCGGCGGTCGCGCGATTCCCAAACCCGTGCATCACTATCTCCAAAAAGCAGACCTGATTTTTGGTATCGGATGCAGCTTCACCCGTACCAGCTTCGGTGTCAAGATTCCTGACGGAAAACGGGTTATTCACGCGACATTAGATCCAGCGGACATCAACAAGGATGTTCCCGTTGAAACTGCTCTTGTTGGCGATGCAGGCTTGATTTTAGACGGATTGGTAGCAGCCGTTCGTGAGCGTTCCAGTGGTGCATCCGAAGAACGCACCGCTGCTGTCACGGAGGAGATTGGTGCTGTCAAAGCGGAATGGCTGGAACAGTGGACACCGAAACTTACCTCCGACGCAGTACCGATGACACCGTATCGTGTCATCTGGGACCTGCTGCACACCGTTGATGTCAAAAATACGATTATCACGCATGATGCGGGTAGCCCACGAGATCAGCTCTCACCGTTCTGGCAATCTGTGGCACCGCTCACCTATATCGGTTGGGGTAAAACGACACAACTCGGTTACGGACTCGGACTCGCTATGGGTGCCAAACTTGCTAGACCAGATGCGCTCTGTATCAACGTCTGGGGCGACGCAGCTATCGGATTTACCGGTATGGATTTCGAGACGGCTGTACGGGAAAGAATCCCGATTTTGTCAGTGCTTTTCAACAACTTCTCTATGGCGATTGAGATTCCGATTATGCCTGTCTCTACCGAGAAATATCGGTCTACAGACATTTCCGGCAACTACGCAGATATGGCTAAAGCGTTCGGTGGTTATGGTGAACGTGTCGAGACACCGGACCAAATTATTCCGGCGATCCAACGCGGTATCCAGAAAACGCAAGAAGGCGTTCCTGCCCTTCTTGAGTTTCTCACCGCGAAGGAGATTCAGATTTCTACATTCTAAATAGTTTTCAGTTATCAGTTGTCAGCAGTCAGTTAAGAGGGTGTATGGAACTCCAAATACCTCTTGTTACTGACCGCTGAAAGATTTGCGGAGCAAATCGTACTGACAACCGACAACCCTAAAAAGGAGTCCACTGTTATGAAACCGATTATCACAGTTTTTTTAGTCATTGCCTTGAGTTTCTGTGTCAGCGCATGGGCAATAAACGATGACGATGCACTTATGTTGTACTTCACTTTTGACGAAAACGACGGCGGCAAAGTTAAGGACGTGAGTGGAAATAACCTTGAAGGGACCCTTGAGGGAGCAGTTTGGTCGAAAGATGGCAAATTTGGTGGTGCTGTCCATCTTGAGGACAGCGAAAAGTTTGTAGAAGTTGACGCAGTCCCAGAACTTGACATCACCGATGAACTCACAATTCAAGGATGGTATTTCCCTGAAGAATCCCAAGGCGATTCTAACTTGATGGGACGCAGGAGCGCGGCGAATGTCGGAGGCTATTGTCTCCAATGGAGCGCGCAGTTTACCGGTTCCCCACAGATTGAGACGTGGATTAACATAGGGGGGTGGCAAGGCTCTCGGAATAAACAGACGATTAAGCCCGAGTTAGAGGAATGGCACCACGTCGCTTCTACCTACGATGGCGATATGATTCGCCAATATATTGATGGCAAGTTAGATGTCGAATTCGGCCCGGCGGGTAAGATTAACAGCATTGACGTTGTTTTCCGTATCGGTAAGGGACAGACAGGACTCGCTGGTATGGTGGGCTTAGTTGATGAGGTGGCAATTTACAACCGTGCCCTCACCGTTGAGGAAATTAACCAAGATATGGAAAATGGGGTCTTCTTTGCTGTGTCTCCGAAGGACAAACTTGCCACAACATGGGGTAAGTTGAAAATGTAACTGAATAAATATTCTCTGTCATAGCGGCAGTGCCACAATGCCTGCTCGTTGTCAAGTTCTACTGGAAGGGCGGGTGCTTATCTTGTACCCGCCTTTCTGTTCATTCTATGAGGAGGAACCACTGATGAGAACCCAGAATCTTACGGTGCTATGTGTTTTTCTAAGTCTATCTCTCTGCTTTGCGGGTTACGCTGCAGGCGGAAAGGGTAACGTGAAACAACTCGGTAAGCAACTATATGTCTGGCATTTCGACGAAGGCAACGGGAAACAGAGCGAGGATGCAACTGCTGGCTTGGTCGGTGAATTCACCGGGAATGTGAAATGGGGTGAAGGCATCCTCGGTGATGCTGTGCAGATGGCAGGCTCGGTCGGCAAAGGCGATTTCATTGAAGTTGCACACTCCGATGAGATTGATATAGATGAGGCGATCACGATGATGGCGTGGGTTTATCCTGACGAACTCCCAGCGGATGGTCAGGAGAACAAATTCACTATCTTCTACAAGAACACCTATTATCTACAAATTGAACCGGGAGAGGGGAAACTCGCTTACTATTTCTACGAGACCAGTAGTCCTGGTTACCATATTTCTGATGGCAAAATAAAGGCGAAAGAGTGGAGCCATGTTGCCCTTGTCTGGGACGGGAGCAAAGCCCGTTTCTATATCAATGGGGAATCTGATGGCACGGCTATCGGACAGAAGGGGCCTGGTATGAGCAGAGCAGATAAACCCTTACGATTCGGTGGTGAAGATAATGGGTGTTGCCCACGTTTCTTTCAAGGACGGATTGATGAGCTGATGTTAGCCAACTATGCACTGACTGAAGCCGAACTTCAGAAGATCGTCAACGATACGCTCGCTGTTTCCGCTCGCGGTAAACTGGCGACGATGTGGGGTAATTTGAAGAGATAGCGATGGAAGATATCTATCCATTGCCTGTTCTAACTGAGATGGGCGGGATTCATTCTCGCCCATTTTTCGTTGCAAACAAGCGGGTATAGGCGTATAATAGGTTTAAAACCGTCGCCGGTAGGGGTGAAGATAATGCAGAAAACCAAAGATGAACAGCAATCACCGAATATTCATATCGCAGTGGAGAATTTTGGACCTATAGAGAAGGCGGAGATAGATCTTCGTCCGCTGACTGTGTTTGTCGGTGAGAGCAACACCGGCAAGACGTATCTTTCCGCGCTCATTTATGCATTACAGCGTACCTTTGATGGAATCTCACGAGTCCCTTGGTCGTACTACAATACTTCCCGATTTGACCCTATTTATTATTCGCAACCGGCTGACCTCTCAACTCAGACCTTGTTGGAAGAAACGCAAGAGGTGCTTAAAAAGTTAGCAGTGGCTAATCAGCCATTCAAGTTTTCAGATTTACCTATGTGGGTACGCGACCGCTTGCAGTCCGGTTCTGCGCATTCTGAAGTGCTTGAAAATGAACTCAAACGATGCTTTGATTTTGAGTCTGTTTCAGAGTTGGTAAGGTTCACGAAGAGTCAAGGTGAAGCAATGAAAGCTTCTTTTGAGGTCCGCGAGGAAAATCAAATCCTCTGGTCTTTCGATTTCTATGACTCCGATACTAAGGCAGACAAATTTATCAACGGGGATATAGTTCTGAGTTCTGAGGATAGGGAGATATTCCAAAGGGCACTTGACGTTAAAGATCAGGGAATTCCGTTTCGCTTTTTTAGACAGATATCAGCGAAATCCTATTACTTGCCTGCTGCTCGGAGTAGTATCATGGAAACCCATGGGGTAATTACCAGTTCGCTTGTGGATCTCGCCACCCCTGGCGGATTGGAGCGTTCCTCTGGAAATGCTACGTTCTCGGGAATAATAGCGGATTTTCTAAAGCAAATCATAAGTTACGAGGAAGGGCGTGTATCTTCAGATGAAATGAGTGGCATCGCCAAAGTTCTGGAAGACGAAGTGCTACGTGGAGAAGTAGAGGTTAGGAAACCCGCAGGGTATCCAGAATTTCGCTATCGTCCGCAGAAATCGGAACAGACTCTGCGTATGAGTCAATCTTCGTCAATGGTATCGGAACTTGTGCCACTCGTGCTATTTCTGCGCGGAATAGTTCAACTTGGGGATACATTGATTATTGAAGAGCCCGAAGCCCATCTACATCCCGCTGCCCAAACCAAGGTTGCTTTGACCCTTGTTCGTTTAGTTCGAGCGGGTGTGCGTGTGATTATCACAACACATAGCGATTGGCTCCTTGGACAAATTGGCAATTTGGTTCGCGAAGGCGAAGTAATGAAACTGGGGAAAAATAAAGTGGAACCGACGACTTGGTTGACGAAGGAAGAGGTTGGTGCATGGTGGTTCCGCATGGACGAGCCGGTGACGGAGATACCGTTTGATAACATTGAAGGCATAGAGCCGAAAGATTACTACGACGTTGCTGAGGAACTCTATAATAACGCTGTTGAATTCCAACAACATCTCCTGAACGAGGAAGAATTCGGTGATGATGCATGAAGTTCTCAGCGAAATCCGAGAACGGGTTGGCGAAGAAAACCTTATTAACTCGTGTGGTGATCGTAGGTGTCGTGTGGACATGACTGATATTCCACGCGAGCGGGTTGTGGTAAATGTGGACACAGCATTCCCGGCAAACCAAAGCGCGGATAAACGATGCGACCGGATTCTGATTTATGGAGATACCGTCAAAAACAGGTTAGTTGTGGCTTTAATTGAACTCAAGAGCGGGACCTTCAAAGCAACAGATGTATTTGAGCAGCTGCAAGGAAGTGTAGACTTGTTTTCTGACTTAATACCGCGAGTCCTCGAAACTACTTGTATTCCTGTCCTTTTCCACGGTAAGGGGGTTTCCAAACTGCAACTTAGAGATATCAATAGGACCCCAGTACGTTTCCGAAATCAAAAATTTCCTATTCGGCTAAAAAAATGTGGTGAGCCAAAGAATCTGGTGAATGTGCTGTCTCAGTCTGATAACCTCTGATCAGAACTATCCAAATTTCCGTTATGGAAGTTCAGAAACAATTCCTTTAAGTGCACCCTCTTCCTGGGCAAAGATTTTGAGGTCCGGGTTGAGGTTCACTGCTTGCGTGAGTGCGTTTACCGATTTTTGTGCCTCACCCTCTAACGCGTAAGCGCACGCGAGGTTATAGTGGAGTAGGGCAGTCTGAGGAAAAGTTTCGAGGGCGCGTAGGCATGCCTCGCGCGCTTCGGCTGCTAAGTTCTGTCGGAGATAGGCGGTTGTTAGATTGACGTGACCTTCGGCGATATCGGGTGCCATCTCAATCGCTTTTTTGAAGTTCTCAATAGCAGAGGTGTATTCCTCGGCATATAGATGTGCTTGTCCAAGGTTGTTGTAAGCCGATGGTTCTTGCGTGAAGAAAAGTGTGCGTCTCTTATTTTTTATCGCCTTTTGATACGCTTCAATCGCTTTCTTTGCATCACCGTTGCGCATCAGGAAAGTTGCCTTCCGATAGTGGTCGTTGAATTGGGTTTGGTGGTGCCAGACCCAGATAAACAGCACCGTTACTGCGAGGCAAAACGTCATGCAGACGATTCTGAATGTTTTATTGGTAGGTGCCTGCTCAGCGTCTTGCTCCTCTGTAGGTTCCTGCTCTGGA
>JAKZUG010000113.1:0-4180 GCA_047516705.1 Candidatus Poribacteria bacterium
GAAACAGATACTGCTGGGCATACCCTACACCGTCCCCGAAATAACTGTGAGCGAACTCGCGTATTTCGCGATGTGTCGCGCGTCGGCGAAGATAAAGCGTCTCAAAAATCCGTTTTATCCAGACATCAATCGGCAATGCCGCGAGATGCCCAAGCGAAAACAGACAGATACAATCGGCGACCTTTTCGCCGATACCATTTCGACGCATTAATTCCTGCTTCGCTTCAAAGTACGGCATCTGCTTCATTGATGTGAGCGGAAGTTCACCGCTAACGACTGCTTGTGCGGTATCCCGAAGATAATTGGATCGGTAGCCAGTGCCGCATGCGAGAAGTTCCGCGTCTGTTGCTGTTGCGAGTGCGTCCGGACTCGGAAAACTGTAATCCACATATCCAGCAAGCGTCAAGTGTTCACCGAAACGTTCGGACAACCGACGGATAATGCCACGAATCCGAGGGACGTTGTTGTTCTGCGATAAAATGAATGATGCCACCGTTTCCCAGAGTTCTTGGTTCAGAATCCGCATTCCCCAAAGTTTCTCAATCGCCCGATGCATATAGGCATCGTTGTTAACTTCAGCAAGAATTTTCGGAACATCGCGCCCAATGTCAAGATAGTGGCGGAGATATGACACGAAACGGGTCTCATCTTCGTCGGTAGAACTCTCAACATACAAAGTAGTTCCTTCTTGGAAGATTTTGAGGATGCGTCCTTCTACAATACCGTAGTAGGCATTATCTATTCGGTTCCATCGAAATGATTGTCCCGATTCTAAGGTATATTTCAGACTGAAATCTGTTGCGTTCTGAATCTGCATCGTGCGTCTTGCCGAGTTTTAATAAAGGCTTGTGGGCAATGCCCTTGATGTTACCTATAAGTATATAATAAATTACAAAAATTAGCAAATTTTTATTGCGTTGCGTAAGCTCTACTCTCCATAGGTGCTATAATTTGACATTCATCCGGTTTGCACGTATAATATATTAACACCTCCTCATAAATAATATGAGCATCTGTTAGCAGAATCAAACAGGAGACACCTTTTAAACATGATTATCTTTCTACGCGAAAAATTTATTGCGCAAATCTTTATGTGGGTAATCGCTATTGTGTTTTTGGTCGGGACAGTCTTTCTCTACAGCAACACGCGCGGCGGAAATGGAGACCCCGAGGGAGAAGTCGTTCTCAAAATCAATAATGCAGAAGTCAAGCGCGGAGAGTTTGAAAACGCAGTTGCCAACGCTATGGAATCTCAAAGGCAGAACCAACGGTTCGGTGAACCCGACAAGGATCAGATACAAAAAAACGTGATTGATCGTTGGGTTCAACAAACTATTCTCGGAAGTGTGGATATTGGCGACGCGGAAGTAAAAAACTACATCCGAAGTGACGCGAGTCTGGTTGAGCAGTACAACCTCTACCAACAGTGGGGGGTAGCAGACCTCTATACCGACAATGTCCGTTTGCAACTCAGTACAGATGCGCTCCGAAATAGTGTTCAGGCTCTGGAATTGGTAACCGACACTGAAGCGGAACGAGCCTACCAACTTGAAGCGGATAAAGCGAAAATCAAGTTTATCGAATTTAAATACAACGACTACACCTCAATAATCGAGGTTGACGACACAGAAGCGAAAGCCTATTTTGATGAAAATCGGGATAACTATAAAGTTGAAGAACAGATAAATGTCAAGTTTATCAGGGTGAACCCTGGGGATCTCGTTACACGTGAAGAGGTTGAGGCGTATTATAAGGAGAATCAAAAGGAATTTACAACACCGGAAGCCGTTAAAGCACGCCACACTTTGAAAAAGTTCCCTGACAACGCAACTGACGAACAGAAGTCAGAAACCAAGATTGCGGCAGAGGAGTTACTCAAAACTATCAACGCAGAACTCGCTGCCGGCGCGGATTTCGCCGAACTCGCGAAAAAGCATTCGGAGGGGCCCTCCGCAGCACAAGGCGGGGCATTGAGAGGTAGAAATCCGAAACTCCCACCGGGCGACTATTTTGCACGTGGCGATATGGTAAAACCTTTTGAAGAAGCAGCTTTTGATACGCTAAAGCTCGGAGAAGTCAGTGGTTTGGTCGAAACTAGTTACGGATATCATATTATCAAATTGGAGGAGAAGAAGGCACCAGAAATTCAACCTTTCGCCGATGCTCAATACGAAATTCAACAGAAACTTGTTCAAGTAAGTGGCGTTGACAAGGCGAAAAAAGTTGCAGAGGACCTCTTGTTCGATATAGAAATTCGAGAATATGATAAGGCACTCGATCTTGAAGAATATAAGCAATTTTCCCTCACCGTACTGGAAACAGGACTCTTCAGCCGCGATGCTCCAACTATCCCAAAGATTGGCGCAACATGGGGCTATCAAGGTTTAATTGAAGAACTTTTTGATATGGAAGTTAACGTAATCAAGGTCATTGAGGCAAAGAAACGAACTGGACAAGAGGTAGAAGCCTATTTCGTCGCTACCGTTCTTGATAAGAAACCTGCGGCTATCCCACCCTTTGAGGAGATAAAAACGGAGGTGATTGAAGGAACAAGCAAGATTGATGGGTTACGAAAAGAAAAGGCGAAAGAACGTGCCTTTGCGGATGCACAAAACTTGTTCAATCAACGCGGTGATGCCACATCCTTGGATACCTTACTCGAAAAGTATAAAGCCCCTGAAGGTTTAGCAGCAGACCGGCTCTCTATCCAAGAGAGCAATCCGTTCTCACTCAGCCCGACGAGCGATTACATCGCCGGTGTGGGAAATTCAGCGGAAACTATGTTTGCAGCATTTCAAATGAAAGTCGATGATATCGCGGGTCCCTTCAAAGGCAACAACGGCGTTTACATTATTCAGCTCGTTGAACGGGAAGAACCGGATGTTGAGGCGTTCAAAATGGATCCGGCGGAGAAAGCCCGACACCGTCAAGCACTCATCCAAGCCAAAAAGCGAGAAGCATATTTAAACTGGTTCGCCGCACGCAAAGAGGCAAGCGAACTCTGGATACATCAAGATTATCGTTAGATACGCAGATGGCTTTCAAGGTGCATCCAGAAACCCGAAATCACTAAAGCACGCAAGACACGAATGAGACCCAACAGCCCGACGCACGAATGGCGTTTGGAGTGTTGGGTTTCGCTTTACAAATAAGGATAGGTAGCATCGGGCTGATAGTTCGGCAGCAACGCATTATGGGTTTGTCCCGCGATGAGCCTTGTACCATCGGTAAAGCCTTCCGGACGGTGACGGAGAAATTCAATTAGATGGTTCCGCCAAGGCGTTAGAAGGGTGTCTGCCTCGCTTAACCTCGCCAGATCGCGTGTTTCGTGTGGATCGTCCTGCAGATTGAAGAGATGTTCCTGACCGGTTTGGGAATACCAGATGTACTTGTAGTGACCGTCGGTTACATAGTGGTTCCCATGACTGTAATCGTAACAGCCGGAGTGCTCACCGTGTAGACAGTCCCGCACCCGGTCGGTATCGCCTTGCATGATGGGCAGTAGGCTTTTACCCGTGCAGGTGCTCGGTATCTCAACTCTAGCCGCGTCCAAAATAGTTGGCATGATGTCCTGTAGACCGACGGGACTTTGACAGACAGATTCTTTCGGGTAACCCCATTTTGCCGGTGCCCGCATTAGAAAAGGTACTCGGGCTGAGGCTTCATAGGGCCAGGTTTTGCGGTACAGATTGTGATCGCCGAGCATCTCACCGTGATCGGAAGTGAAAATGACTAACCAGTCTTTCAGCCCCCCAGTATACTGGAGCAGACGGCCAATCTGATCGTCGATGAAATTGATCATCCCATAATAGGCAGCACGTGCACAATGCATATCATGCTCGTTGAGACAGATTTCCCAAGCGTTTGGATCCAGTCCTTTCTGAGCTCCGTCAAATTCGGGTGCCCAGTCGCCGACCACGGGCGTGGGAAGATTCCGCTGGCTGTAGCGCTGGTAGTAGTGAAGCGGTGGTGTCAGTGGTGGGTGTGGATCTATAAAAGAGATGTTGAGGAAAAAAGGTACTGTCGGGTCGCGTTTTCGCAGAAAATTGAGGGCGCGATCAATACACCAGAAAGTGTGCATCTGCTCTTCGGGTAGATGATGTGGACGACCGACCCATCCGTTGGCTGAGACACCGTGAGCCATACCCGGATCAACATCGCTCCGATGGTGGTATTGCTG
>JAKZUG010000114.1:0-3727 GCA_047516705.1 Candidatus Poribacteria bacterium
GTCCAAGTAATTGTAGATTTTACTATATAGGCGTAGGTTGGGTAAAGCGGTAAAATACCAAGAACTTTCACTTATACAGAGCATTCTGTTCGCCTATAACCGTTTCGTATAAATAGATATAGCGAAACCCAACAATCCAAACACTGTAGACATGAGAATGTGTTTGGTTTCTGATATTTTGGTGATTTCAGGGCTCCGTCCGAAACTTGAACAATCTGTCCTGTTTAATCGAACTCACATTAAGAATATGGAAATCAGGTGGAGAATGTAGATTAAGTTATACGGCGCATAGCGTCACTTGTGCTACAGCATACGCATTCGTATGGGACATTGAAACGAATACGGCACTGATATTGTGCTCGTGAGCATAGCGCTGAACTTCACCGTGTAAGACGATTTCCGGCTTTCCGACACCATCAGCCTGAATTTCTACGTCTTGCCATCGCATACCCGTCGTCAAGCCAGTGCCGAGTGCTTTGAGTGTAGCCTCTTTAGCAGCAAAACGGGCGGCAAGCCGCCAGTACCGAGATGGGGTATCCCCACAATATGTGAGTTCCTGATGCGTGTAGATCCGCTGCTCAAACCGTGCCCCCCATCGACGGGACGCTTCCTGAATCCGTGTGACTTCAACAATATCAATGCCAATTCCGTATATTTTTTGTTGGTGCATCGATTTATCTGTAAAGCGCATCCGTCATCAGTGCAGCACGGACGTTCGTCTTGACATCATGAACACGCACAATATCAGCACCTTGTGCGATTGCCCAACACACTGTTGCTGCAGTCCCTTCAACACGCTCATTTATAGAGAGACCCAAAACATTTCCTATAAACGACTTCCGTGAAGTGCCAATGAGCAGCGGTTTATTCAATGATCGGAATTCTGCGAGGCGTTTTAAGAGTTCAAGGTTATGTTCCGTTGTTTTACCAAATCCGATTCCCAGATCAATAACAATCCGTTCAGCAGCGATACCTTGTTCTTCAGCAGTTTGAATACTTTCCTGCAGTGACGCTCGAACATCGTTGACAACATCATCATACTGCGGTGCTTGTTGCATCGTGCGCGGTGTTCCCTTCATGTGCATCAAGATCAGCCCCGCCTTCATTCTTGCCACCACTGATGCCATATCGGCATCAGCGCGTAGGGCAGTGATGTCATTGACAAGATGTGCCCCTGCTTCAAGTGCTTGCTGAGCCACTTCCGCTTTATATGTATCGACAGAAATAAGAACGTCAACCGTGTCAACAATCGCACGAATAACGGGTAATACGCGTGCCAATTCTTCATCAACTGATACCGGTGATGCCCCTGGGCGCGACGACTCACCACCTATATCAATGAGCGTTGCCCCTTCTTCTACCATCAATTGCGTATGTGCGATAGCTCGCTGGACATCAAGGTAGCACCCACCATCGGAAAAGGAGTCCGGTGTGACGTTCAATATCCCCATCACATGGGTACGTTTCCCCAAAGTGAGTGTTTTGCCACGACAGTTCATAAAATGGGTTTTGGCAATTGGGGTCGGGGCCCGAGAATTTCATCAATCTCTACCGTAACAAGCGTTTCCCGTTCTAATAAAGCGGCTGCCAGCAACTTTAATCCTTCAATATTCGTTTCCAAAATATCCCGTGCCCTTTCATAGCACTCTATGACGATGTCATGGACTGCCTTATCAATTTCAATAGCAGTTTTCTCGCTATAGTCCTGATGGACGCCCAATTCCTTACCAAGGAAAACCTGTTCATCCCGTCTACCGTAGGTGAGGGGTCCCATGTGGCTCATTCCCCACTGTGTGACCATTTGACGTGCGAGAGCCGTCGCCTGCTCGAAATCGTTTTGCGCGCCGGTGGTCTGCTCACCAAAAATAATCTCTTCGGCAACTCTACCGCCGAGTGCGAAAATAATATGTGCCAGAAGCCGCTTTTTGCTCATGTTATGGCGTTCTTCAAGCGGGAGTTTAGCGGTCACCCCAAGAGCCCTACCACGTGGGACAATAGTGCACTTATAATTCGGGTCGCTCTCCGGCACGAAGTGTAACATAAGCGCGTGTCCGGCTTCGTGATAAGCAGTGACTCGCCGCTCTTCGTCACTTATAACAAGACTGCGTCGTTCGGGTCCCATCATCACGCGGTCCTTTGCTTCGTCAAAGCACATCATATCAATGTTCTCTTTATCGCATCTTGCGGCGAACAGTGCGGCTTCGTTTGCCATATTTTCGAGGTCCGCGCCAGAGAAGCCAGGGGTCGCCTTCGCCAAGATTGCCAAATTAACGTCTTCAGCGAGTTTATAGGGCTCTTTTGTGTGCACCTTGAGTATGGCTTCTCTACCGCGAACATCCGGGAGATCAACGACGATCTGCCGGTCGAATCTACCGGGTCGAAGAAGTGCCGGATCCAGGATATCAGGACGGTTCGTTGCTGCAATAAGAATCACTCCGAGGACCTCTTCAAACCCTTGCATTTCAACAAGAAGTTGATTTAAGGTCTGTTCACGCTCATCATGTCCCCCACCAATGCCTGCGCCGCGGTGCCTACCGACAGCATCTAATTCGTCAATAAAGATGATACAGGGCGCGTTCTTCCTACCGAGTTCAAACAGGTCGCGCACGCGAGAGGCTCCTACACCAACAAACATTTCTACGAAATCGGAACCACTGATACTATAGAACGGCACATCTGCTTCACCGGCGACTGCTTTCGCCAGCATTGTCTTACCAGTGCCCGGCGGTCCCATGAGTAGTACACCCTTCGGAATTCTGCCACCAAGACGTTCAAACTTTTTCGGGGTCTTCAGAAATTGGATAACTTCCTCAAGTGCTTCTTTTGCCTCATCAACACCGGCGACATCTTCAAATGTTACCTTCTCTTGATTTTCAGAGTGTAGCCGTGCACGGCTTTTCCCAAAAGAGAGTGCTCGATTTCCGCTGCCCTGCATTTGACGTGACAGGAAAATCATCAAACCTAAGAAGATCAGGAGCGGTACGATCGTCGTCCCAAAGATAAGCAAACCTTGTGGAAATTTAGATGGCGGCTCAACATTATAGTAGATGCCAGATGCATCAAGTTTCGCTTGAATATCATAATCATCAATCATATCGCGGCTTGCCCTAAATTCACCTTTCCAATTTTGCGGAAGATGCACATCTCGTTCCTGAGGTGCCACGTTCTGCAAAATTTCATCACTGACACTACCAAGGGCACTCTCGGTAAACTGTCCTTCAATCCATTCCTCATCCAACGTTAGGTACCCCTCAAAGATACCTGGTCCGCGCGTTATGTATTGATGAAAATCAGAGGTTGCCAGCTGGTAAACTGGATCTCTGCGGTTGAATAGTTGGTAGATACCGACTACTACGATGCCAGCAATAACTATCCACCATATCACCATGCTTCTTGTACTTTTATTCACAACCAATTGCCTCTCTATTAAAATCTGAACTCAGATAACAATACCTTCGCCAATTATCTGGACTTGATTTCAGTGCTTGGGCAATGAATACAACCCATTGGCTTCAGATGTTTAGTGATATTCGCAATAAAAATCAGATCCGGTGTTTGCGGATGTATTTTTTAATATCTCGTGTAAAAACTTCACCATGAATAGTGTTCCTTGGGGGCAAGACACTAAACAAGGAGTATTCATCCTTGTATCCCTTGTCAAGGGGAACCCGGGGTGTTTATCCCTTGAGATGTGATAGAGATGCTTCTGTATTTTTCACAGAAATTG
>JAKZUG010000115.1:0-9600 GCA_047516705.1 Candidatus Poribacteria bacterium
ACCAATGGAAGTCATCTGTTGCTATCCACCAAGCCTTTGACAAAGTAGTAGGCACGCGCCGCGTGCCGTAACAAAAAAGTAGTAACGACACGCCGTGTGCCGTAACAACAGTACACACGCGCTGTGGGTTTCCCTAACAGTAGTACGCAATGTTAGACTTTAAACCGCCTAAACCGAATACGATTGCGATTCGAGTTGCCAAAGCCATTATGCCGCTCATCAATCGTTTGTATTTGAAAGGGTTAACATTAGATGTCGATACTGAGTCCATTGCCCGTTTGAAAACGACGGATGGACATCCGACCGTGTTGGCTCCGAACCACGCTGCGCAAGCGGATCCAGCCGTTATGTTTCTCTTGTCCAAACGACTCTCTCAGCAATACTATTACATGACCGCCCGAGAAACATTCGACAAAGGGAAATTCGGCGGTTTATGCAGCCTTTTGTTGCAGTGGTTCGGCGCGTATTCGATTGTACGCGGTACCGCTGACCGAAACGCCTTCCGCACAACACGTGAAATTTTAACGAAAGGTGACGCACCTATTGTCATCTTCGGAGAGGGAGAAATTTCACGGCAGAACGATACCGTCATGCCCTTTGAGAGAGGCGTTACACAACTCTGCTTCTGGGCTTTGGATGATATGCAAAAAGCGGGAATCAACAAACCGCTCTATGTCGTCCCCATCGGGATCAAATATCATTATCCACAAGACATGTGGGACGCTATTGATGCCGCCCTCACAAGGTTAGAGCACGCTATTCTCCCGCCTGTTGGAAGAACGTCAACAGAACGTTACGAACGATTGAGACGCATCGGTATCGCAATCCTCAAAACGCTTGCAGCGGAATATCAATACAAGGTAGATGAAACCGTGCCGCTTGATGTACATATCCAAAAGCTGAAAGAACAGATCCTATCCCATACGGAAAAATTTATGGGCATTCACGCTGAAGGTGATGTACTCACAAGGGTACGTGCGTTGAGAAATCTGGTCGATGCCGAAATCTACAAAGACATTGAACAGATGACCGAGTACGAACGGAAAATACATGAAGAATTGCTCCAGAAATTCCAACAATTCTATCCGGATCTGGAGCGGTTAATTAATTTTATAACAATTTCGGACGGGTATGTCGCCGCAGAACGTTCAGCAGAACGGTTTCTCGAAGTGATTACCCGTCTGGAAAGAGAAGTGTTTGGTACAGCAAAAATGCGGGGACCGCGGGTGGCATCACTCAGTGTCGGTGAACCCAAAAATCTCCGGGAATGCTATGATACCTATAAAGCACAAAAAAGAAAAACGGTAGAGCAGATAACCCATGAGATCGAAACAGCGGTTCAGACGCTGGTGACAGACGTATTATAGGAATATTTTACTGAGACGCGCGGTAAGTTTTTAATCAAACCCGCGCTTAAAATTTGGAGAAAAACATGGCAAAAAAATTGTCGATTGGAAGTTGGGCTTACGCATTTGGTCCCTACGAAGATAATCCTGTCCCGTTTGACACTGTCGTCAAACGTCTCAGCGAACTGGAATTTGACGGTGTTGAAATCGGGGCGTTTAAACCGCATATTGACATTAACGACTATCCGATGAAAAGCGATCGGGATGCCGTTAAAGGCTTAATCTCCTATTACGGCTTGGAAGTCTCAGGATTAGCCGCCGACTTCTGGTCCCATCCGGGTCCTGCTACAGATGAGGCACAAGAGGACGATAAATATTTCAAGCTGTTCAAAGAGAATCTTCAACTTGCCCTCGATCTCGGATCACCTGCGATACGCGTGGACACTGTTACCGACGCTGAAGCAGAAATTCCGGGCGTTGAGCGAGAGGAAGCATGGGATCGGATTGTCTCCGTCTGGAAACGCTGCGCACAAGTCGCGGAAGACCACGGTGTGCTAATGCTCTGGGAATTTGAACCCGGATTCATGTTCAACAAACCCAGCGATATTATCAACATGCCACAGGCTGTCGATCACCCGAATTTCAAAGTGATGTTCGATACATGCCACGCACAGATGTGTGCTGTCGTCGGTTCCCGACAGGTCGGTGAACAGGAGACACTTGGCGATAATGGGGTCATCCAACTCGCACGGCAACTCAAGGGGCAAATTGGACACTTCCACCTCATTGATTCCGATAATACGCTCCACGGCGATGAGACAAGCACACACGCCCCCTTCGGAGACGGCGTGCTGGACTTTGATGCGATTATCCCTGTCATCATGGACGAAACCGGGTACGATGGCGATTGGTTCTCTATCGATCTCTGTTTCTGGCCCAACGCGTGGGATGTCACAGAAGACGCGAAGAAGTTCCTAACCCCTTATCTGGAAAGGTATTAAGGGACGCTGTATGGGAAAGGTGTGGTCTCTTAACCTCACCTTGAAGGATATAAGGACATACCAGAAACCACACAAAGGATCGTCTCATTTACTCGTTTACGGTAATGTCCTTCATATCCCTTCCGACCTCTGCAAAAACCCGATTTTGACAACGGAAAAATCGGAGCGAAACCCTAATAGTTAAAAATTGCTGAATCTGCGTTCATTAGATCCCTTAATCGAACTCGCCTTTGAAGAGGACATCGGTATCGGCGATATAACGACAGATGCAACAGTGCCGCCTACACAAATGGGTATAGGCACACTTCTTGCCAAGAGTGATGGTATTGTCGCAGGATTGCCGATAGCCGAACGAGTGTTTGAGAAGTTGGATCCGACATTGACGTTTCGCACCCTTGTTAAAGACGGTGAGGCAGTCGTTGCAAGCACTCCAATCGCCGAGGCCCAGGGCAGTGCTAAAACTATTTTGATTGGCGAACGGACGGCACTCAACTTTCTGCAACGACTCTCCGGGATAGCCACGCTCACCGCACAATTTGTGGAAGCGGTTGCTGGTTATGATACCAAAATTGTGGACACCCGGAAAACTGCAGCGGGGTGGCGGACAGCTCAGAAATACGCTGTGCGCGTCGGCGGTGCACAAAACCATCGATTTGGACTGTACGACGGTGTGTTGATCAAGGACAACCACATCGTCGCCGCGGGCGGCATCGGCAACGCTGTGCAACGGGCACGGCAAATTGTCCCACACACAGCAAAGATTGAGGTTGAAGTTGAAACCGTCGAACAAGTTGACGAAGCACTCGAAGCAGGAGCGGACATCTTACTCCTTGACAATATGCCTCCGGGTATCATGCAGCGCGTTGTCCAAGAGGTGAGCAATCGAGTCCTAACGGAAGCCTCTGGTGGGATTACACTTGACAGTATAAAAGCCGTAGCGGCGACCGGTGTAGACTTCATCTCCGTCGGTGCGTTGACGCACTCGGCAATGCCGATAGATATCAGCCTAAACCTGACACTCGTTGCCAAGTAGGATAGACATTGTGTGCTGCTGAAACTGATCGGGCAAACTGTCTAACAAAGGAAATTTAATTCTCAATGCAGGAATTCTTGAGCCGCTCCCTGAGCCGAGAAAATGTGGTTCGCGGGACGCTTCTTTTTGTGGTGTGTACATTCGCTGGGTTATTTATCAGTTTTTTGTGGAGCGGTGGTCAAGATATAAAGCGGGTTTTTCGCGAGATGCGGGTTGAGATGCTCCTCGGGGCTTGCCTATGTATGTTTGTAGATTGGCTGTTCGGAGCACTTCGTTTCCATATTTTCATCCGGAAAGTGACACCAACGATCCGATTCCGTGACAGCATCCGTGCGAATTTAGCGACCCTCTGCGTCTCTGCTATTACACCTTTCCAGACGGGTGGGGTCGGTCATCTCTATATCTATGCCCGGATAGGCGTCCCGCTGTCAGGTGCGATAACATCAGGCGTCATCTGCTTTCTCTCAACACTCATCAGCCTCATCCTCTGTGCTGGTGCGGTCCTCTGGTTGGATCCACCTTTTCTACCAAAAGGGGCTACATGGGTAAGTCTATTTAGTTTTTTGATATTCGGCTTGGTATTCGCATTGTTTCTCTTGCTGCTTTTCAAGCCAGAAATCGTCTTCCGTTTTTTTCATTGGCTTTGCGACGCTGCACAGCGAAGGTTCACACGCCTCGCACCTGTCTTAGAACGCGTCACATTAAAAGTGGAACAACTGACGACTGAACACAAAACGTTTGCGACTCTGTTCCTCCGCGATCATAAATGGACTTGCGCGTTGAGTGTACCTTTGACCTGCGGTTTCTTCGGGGCACGCATCATTGGCAGTTACATCGTCGCCCAAGCACTTAACGGAGACACAACGCTGTGGGAAATCTGTGTTACTGGGTTGGTGTTAAACTTCGTCGTGCTGTTCGCACCCAGTCCCGGTGCAAGTGGAGTCGCAGAGGTTGTAACAGTCGGACTGATGGAGAATTTGATCTCCAAAGAATTGATACCCCTTTTCGTATTGCTGACACGATTCTTTAGTATCTATTGTGCCGTCCTTGTGGGCGGTATTGTCATCGGTGCACAAGTCGCTAAAGATTTTAGAAAGAATAAAAAGACATAGCTAAAGATGCTATGCCGTGAAATCTGTCCTGCCCTATCCGAAAATTAACGGATAAAAAAGGACATAAATGAGACGTTACGTCCGCAAGGAGAATTATGGCAACTACGTTGAAAATTGAACCTACGACAACGAAACTCGGTTGGATTGGCACCGGTGTGATGGGACGCTGGATGTGCCAACATCTGATGGACTTGGGATATGGGATGACGGTCTATAACCGCACAAAAGCGAAAGCGGATCCACTTTTAGAGGCAGGCGCAGAATGGGCAGACTCATCGAGTGATGTCGCAGCGGCTTCCGATATTGTTTTTACGATCGTTGGATTCCCACCCGATGTCCGTGAGGTCTACCTCGGCGATAACGGTATCTTAAAAAGCGCGAAACCGGGAAGCATTATCGTCGATATGACAACAACGGAACCCTCTCTCGCACAAGAGATTTACGCCGCTGCGCAACCACAAGATGTCGCTTCGGTAGATGCACCTGTTTCGGGTGGCGATGTCGGTGCGAAAGAGGCACGCCTCTCTATCATGGTAGGTGGCGATGAGAATTCCGTGCAAGCCGTGATGCCACTCTTTGAAGCAATGGGAAAGAATATTGTCCACCAAGGCGGCGCGGGTGCCGGACAACACACCAAAATGTGTAACCAAATCACGATTTCTGGCACAATGATCGGGGTCTGTGAGGGGTTAATCTATGGCCACAAAGCCGGTTTGGATTTGGAAACGATGCTGTCGTCAATTAGTGGCGGCGCGGCTGCCTGCTGGTCCTTGGATAACTTAGCACCTCGGGTTCTTCAGCGGAATTTCGATCCCGGCTTCTTCGTAGAGCATTTCATCAAAGATATGAGCATCGCTTTGGATGAGGCGCGTAAGATGAACTTGAGTCTGCCGGGGTTGGCGTTAGTGCATCAGCTTTACACGGCGGTGCAGGCACAAGGACACGGTAGGTTAGGCACGCAGGCTTTGATGTTGGCGTTGGAGCAGATGTCTGGCGTGGAAATCGATTAGTTCGGCACATGACAATGCCGAACCCTCAGTGGGTGGCATCACTCGTAGCGAACGCGACAGAAACAATCCACTCAGTGTCCCAAAAGGGAAAAACGATGAAAAACCAAAAGACAGGTAAAAATACCTACGGAGATGTGGTCTCCGCGCTTATGCTCGCCGATATTATCAATTGGGACCTTCTGCGTGACTGCTTTATAGTAAAGCCTATAATTACTTGGACATCAACGGAAAAGCGGGGTTACAAACCCCGCCAGCGAGGGAGGGTTATTGTTCTCTAAAGTGTCAACATATTTTTCGATTTTACTATAAACAGCACGGTTACAATTTCTTTCCCGGTTTCAAGGGAAGTGAACCGTTTCGCCAAATTCAAGATGCAATGGCGGCACCTCATATTTCCGTGCAGCAAAACGACATTGCCTCTGGCTTCACAGAACTTTTGTCTAACGAGTTTTCATTTGCCAGCGGCACCGAAACACCGCCGGAGGCAGAAGCGGTGGAGCCCCCGGAAACGCCGTTATCAAGAGAGAAGTTGCATGGGAATTACGACGACCTTCTCGGTGAGAGTACGGTACATCTTGAAGTGCTGAAACATATTGACAGGTTCGCAAAATCTTCTAAAGTCGTGCTTATTTCTGGTGAGACAGGAACAGGCAAAGAACTGGTCGCGCGTGCTTTGCACGCAGAGAGCCCTTATGCAATGCACCGCATGGTCGTCGTGAACTGTGCGGGGATTGCGGAGAACCTGATAGAAAACGAACTCTTTGGACATGAGAAGGGCGCGTTTACCGGCGCAGATGATCAACACATTGGACTGTTTGAAACCGCATCAGAGGGCACACTGTTCCTTGACGAAATCGGGGAACTTCCGATGCCCTTACAACCGAAGTTGTTGCGTGTACTTCAGGAAAACGAGATTCGTCGCGTGGGTGGGACAGAACAGATTCCAGTGACAGCGCGCGTTCTGGCAGCTACGAACACCGACCTTAAAGAAGCAGTTGCAGCAGGCAAGTTTCGCCGAGATCTCTATGAGCGATTAAAACCCCTTCATATCCAGCTGCCGGCATTACGGGAGCGGCGGGAAGACATCCCCGCGTTGGCAAAACACTTTTTGACCTTTTTGACAAAGGAAAACAACTCTTCGAGTCGAAAAGTAGCGAACATGAATCCAGCAGTCCTCTCGTTATTTCATGCCTACACCTGGCCTAGCAATATTCGAGAGTTGGAAGGCATCATAGGTCGCTCGGTACTTTTAGCGGAAGAGGGTGACATCTTACCGCACCACTTACCGTCAGATTTGCGGATTCCTCAAGTCCACGCATTGCCGTTGGCCGATGAAACAGCCGCAGCAAATCCCAACGCCGCGGAATGTTTCGTGCCGCCCTTCCCGATGGGGACAACCCTGCAAGAGATAGAGAAGTCAGCCATCTTGGCAACTTTAGCGCGAGAGAATGGGAATAGATCAAAAACGGCGGCGGTTTTAGGGATTAGCCGGGTAACCTTGCACACCAAGTTACGCATCTATAGTGGTGAGGCATAAGACTTACGCAAATATAGTAGGGACTTTTATGTAAGTGTGCCTACAGCAGAAAGGTTTGCTGATGCATTGCGTCCGTTCGTCTTTCTAAGGAGACTTGGTATTACGATGCTCGGCATTCAAACCAGAATCACGCGTTTAGTGTATCAATTGTAAAGAATCTTTACAGTTCAGTGTAAAAAATATTTACAATTGTAAAGAATCTTTACAGTGGAAAAATCGTGAGATCCCGTAACAGTCAGGTTTCTCACATTGGCATGATACTTGCTACTATAAACGTGAGCTCAACTGTAGCACGTAGGGATATCAATAGTGCTACCAAAGATGAGTTAAAGGGTAAACCGGTGAAACATCCAAAAGCATGGATGGTCCGGATCGCCAAAAACGAATGTGTCAATTTTTATCGTCAAATGAAAATTGACGCGAACAAAGACACAGATCTGGCAGCTTTTATCAAAAGAGGTTTTAAGTCAGATTTGACAGCACTGGTTTTCTATTCTATCATAATATCGGTATAATTGGAAACCAGCTCGCTATACCAAATGGAAAGATTGCCGTCTCTCCGACTGATTTTCTTTACAGGCATTTTTCCATCAACCCTAATGAGAGAGGTGATAATATGTTTGGTGATTTACTTTCCAGTCGAATGATCCAAGCCGGTCTCGTTTTCTTTGTGCTGGTTGTGGGGGGCAGCCTGTTGTATAGTTGGCACGTCCACCGCACGACGGATGCCGAGTTCCCGCGCCCCGATGCCGTTCAGGTGAACCATCGGGAGGCAGCACGGGACACTGGGGGAATTCGCTCGGGGGACTTTGAACAGGCTGCCCCTGAGCTTGACGCTGATGACACGCCTACTGTGTCCGATGACACAGCGGCCCCCTCAACGAGTGAGACGGCCGCCGAGACGATTGACAGCACTGAGACGATTGAAACGGATGCTGTTTCAGCGGACGCACTCGATCCTTCAAAGATGTCACGCTTCGGACTCGGGCCCTACCCTGAAATACCAAAGGAGTGGAACTTTCTACCCAATTATTGGGAAACCGTCGATAGCATAGAAAGGGAATTGCTCAGGCGTGTAACCATCAAGATGCATAACGAGGGCATACGTTCCAAATACGGTAGTGTTGGTATTAATCCTCGCACTGGACTGATTACAGCTCTCGAAAGAGGCAGTGTCCTTGTTGAATACGAGATTGATGAGAATGGCGAGAAAAGTATATATAGCACACTTGCACATCCCGATGATCTATCGCAAGGGATGTACACGCGCTTTCGCGAGATTCCTTCACAGCTGAAAATTGTCACACCTGATGATATAGCGTTTGACCCCTATGAATACTTAGGGCTTTCTAACTAAAGGAGTTTATCATGAAAAAAATGACAGCGTTCTTTACGATTGCACTACTCGTTTGTATCGCAACCTTTGTCGCCTTTGCGTCTAACCAAAACCGCTATGCGTCCTATTCCTTTTTAGTCCTCGAGGGGCCTGATGATGATTTCCCCGGCGAGTATTCAGATGAAGACAATACAGGGACTGATGGTGAGGGTCCTCTCTATAGCACAGCGTCTTCCTGGTTTGGCTATTATCGTAACGATAACGGAGACTTAAAGTGTGCTGCCAGTGGTTACGGGTATGTTTCTTGCAATACAGATAACGAGAACTACGAAACAACGTATAGCCTGTATGCGAAAGTGCCATCGGGGTTACAAGACCCGCATGAACGAAACCCACAGACACTACCAATAGAAGGTTCTTTCTCTGATTCGGTAACCCGATCTGGGGAGGGCAATGGCATGTTGTATACCAGGGGCGGCGCAAGCGGGAGTGCGTCAGCAAGCGGTAAGAATCCGTCAAATGGTGACCAACACAACACATCCGCCGCGTCACCAACACCGACCACCGCCCGCGAGCTTGAGATCATCGATGATTAATGGGTACAATGGCGTAGGATATTCCGCTTGTGAATAATTTCCTATCCCATTTTTACCCTTTCTTGAGACGCGCCGGTTATCTCTTGATAGCTGGCGCGTCCTTATTGATCGGTATTTTCTTTATCTATCGTTCTTTGGGTGCGAGCGCGGAGCGGGTTGTGGAAGTCAAGGTTGTTCCTGTAGAGGCATCAAGTCGTGCGAGAGCCCTCCCGCCTGTTGCTTTTGATTCCTTTGCTTACTACCGGACGATTATCGACAACAACATCTTCCGACCGCTCGGTTGGACCCCGCCCCGTCCTGTTGAACCCTATCGTCTCATTGGAACGAAACTTGCGACAGATGCCAACACACCCCCATAGGCAATCCTCCAAACGACCGCAGGAAACACGACATATATCGTTTCATTAGGTGAAACACTGGACGCATCGACCGAAGTTGTCTCGATAGCAGCCAAACAGGTGACGCTTTCCACAAACGGGCAGCCTCGCACGCTCCGCCTGTCGATCCGTTTTTGAAACCCGCCCACTTTCTTTCGTTTCCTGTTGTCAAAACCTATCAGAAGGAAGGAAACAAAACATGTCTAAACTCACACTCACCGAAGCGGTGAAAGTCATACCTGTCTCTGAATC
>JAKZUG010000116.1:0-41288 GCA_047516705.1 Candidatus Poribacteria bacterium
TCACGATGTTGTACAACAAGCAGAAACCACACAACAGAAAGCCGGGGGTGAACCACTGGTCAGGTACCGACGAGACAGCATCAAGACTTTTAGCCACGGTGTTCTTGAACTTGGTGAAACTAACAGAAACTCTTCTGGCGATGGTTGGTACGTAACACGGACAATTAGGGATATAGCAGACGGTATGAAAAATGGAGATCTGCGACGCGTGCCACGCGGTATGCTTTTCCTTGGTCCGCCTGGGACCAGCAAGGCTTACGCCGCAAGGGTACTCGCTGGTGAGGCTAACATGACCCTTGTCCAACTCCGCTACGCCAATCAGGTCAGTGAAGTCACAATAAATATCAATGAAAATGGGAACACTTATGAACGGAACCTGAATGCGGGACTCAATTTTATCCGTGGTATTGCACCGACGGTTGTCTTTATGGATGAAATTGAGCATGCATCGCCGCATACCTCAATGAATCCAGGGGACCATGAGCGGATGTTTCCGCAGCCTCTCGTGAATGCTATGAATGATACGTCATTGCACGGCAGAGTGATATGGGTGGGGGCATCGCAACGACCGGACTTAATGCCACCCATTTTTCGACGGTACGGCATTTTCGACACCAAATTAATCATGCTACCGCCTGTGAGTGGAGGCAGAGTCGAGATTTTGAGAATATTTTGTCAAGGGCAATCTTCAGGCAACATCAATTTCCAGGCACTTGTCGGCGGTTCAGAGACAGACGGGTTGACTTGGCGGGACCTGTTCTTGATTGTCCAGCGTGCGAATAACATTGCAAGACGTGATGGTCGTGATACCTTCACAGAAGCCGAGCTCCGTCAAGCAATCGAGGACTTCATTCCAGATTATTCACGGGAGATGCAAATCTTCATGGGGTTATTAGCGTTGAGGGAAGCGAATTCACGCATGATGATTCCAGACGGGTTGTTACCGGAATACCAAGAATTTGTTGACAGCAATCGAATTGACAAAACAGGAATTAATAAGCGTTTGATGGAGTTGAGCAATCAACTCGGTTTGAATGATTGATCGGTAGAGACGAAATCATTAACAAAAGAATAACTTCTTAATTTCTCACACTACTGTGTTTTTAGGGTCATTTAGTTTTAAATAATCTTTTGGATCCTGAACGTTCTTCTTCAACGCCGGCGGGGTTACAAACCGCGCCTACCGGGTCTGGGTCTTCAAAATTTGAATAAAAATGGAAAACTAAATAGCCCTACTGTGTTTTTGACAAATATTACATCACTTGTTATAATACCTTACCTATTAAAGGCTAAATTCTGACAAAAAAGATGCCTGAAAATTCGAAAATGATCTCATGTAGAAATTGCGACACACAGATTTCGGCAGAGACACTCGCCGAAAATCTGAAAGTGTGTCCACACTGCGACTATCATCACTATATGAATGCTTACGAGCGACTCAACCTCATTGTAGATGCAGATAGTTTTGAGGAATACGATGCGAACCTCTACTCTATTGATTCACTGGAATTCCCTGAATATCCGCAGAAACTCGAGAGGGATATCGCAAAAACAGGACTCAAATCTGAAATGCTCTCTGGTATCGCCAAAATTGGCGGTTATCCTACAGCAATCGCGATTGGTGATGTTGGATTTATAGGTGGCACGTGCGGTTCTGTTATTGGCGAGAAAGTCACCCGATGTATTGAACGCTCCCTTGAAAACAGGTTGCCGTTAGTCATTGTTTCCGTTAGTGGTGGCATGCGGATGCAGGAGGGCACACTCGCTTTGATGCAGATGGCAAAAACCGCTGCCGCTTGTGCTGAATATGCTAAAGCGGGGGTCTTTTATATCTCTGTTGTCACTGATCCAACATTTGGCGGTGCCACTGCGAGTTATACATCGCTTGGAGATGTAATTATCGCTGAACCCGGTGCTCGGATCGGCTTCGCGGGTCCGTTGGCCGTTGCCAGTCTCCGCGAAGAACTGCCTGAAAACTTCCAAAAGGCAGAGTCTCTATTAGAGCATGGATTCATTGATGCTATCGTTCACCGCACTGATATGCGACAGATGCTTACTGACCTAATTGCTTTTGCGTCCTGATCAGTGAAATTATCTTTTCCCTGTCTCAAAAAATTAAATTCGTGCCTACCTAACATGAATAGGCGCATAAGTCAGGTATGAAACCATTATCAACATTAGTCGTTAATAAAAATGTATAGTTATTGCATAATTGCGCACTGTTAGAAGGATTCGCGTCAGTGTAGTACCCTTACATATTTTTTATCTTGGCAAAACTGCTGATACTAAATCGAAAACCGATGTACATTTAATCGGTGCAATTATCAATTCAAATATAGGAAAATAGGAATAAAACATGCCGAAGTCACTCGTCGTTGTTGAATCGCCGGCGAAAGCGAAAACTATCAAAAAGATTTTAGGTAAGGATTACATTGTTGAATCCTCCGTCGGGCATATCCGAGATCTGCCGAAGAAAGAACTCGGGGTTGATATCGAAAACGCCTTTACCCCGAAATATGTCCTTATTCGAGGGAAAGGCAAGGTTGTAAAATCTCTGCAAACCGAGGCACTTAAAGTTGACAACATCTATCTTGCTGCAGATCCCGATCGGGAAGGTGAAGCTATCTGTTGGCACCTCGCTGAGGAACTCAAGAAGGCAAAGAAACCTATCTATCGGATAACCTACAACGAAGTCACCAAAAGTGCTATTTTAGATGCCATCCAAAAACCGGGCGAGATTGATATGGCACTCGTTGATGCCCAACAGGCACGGCGCGTTTTGGACCGCCTCATCGGATGGCAGATTAGCCCTATTTTGTGGCGTAGTGTCAAACCTGGGCTAAGTGCGGGGAGAGTCCAGTCCGTTGCGGTACTGCTTATCTGTGAACGCGAGGCAGAGATTGAGGCGTTCAAACCCGAAGAATACTGGACACTCACTGCAACCCTGACCCCCGTTGAACTTGAGCACCCTTTCCTCGCAAAGTTACATAAGATTGGCAGCAAGAAAGGTGAGATTAATAACTACGGGTTCCGTATAGACAAGGCACGGGCAAAAGAACTCGCCGCAGACGCAAAGACACACGACTATATTGTCGAAAATGTCCAAAAACGGGAGCGGAAGCAGAAACCAGTGCCACCGTTTATCACGAGTACCTTGCAACAGGAGGCATCTCGAAAACTCCGGTTTACTGTCAAAAAGACGATGCTTGTTGCGCAACAACTCTATGAAGGATTAGAGATCGGGAACGAAGGTTCGGTCGGGCTTATCACTTACATGCGTACCGATTCAACCCGTATTGCTCAAGAGGCGCTCCAAGCGGTGCGAGGCTATATTAAAACAACGTATGGCACAGAATATTTGCCGGGTCGAGCGGTTAATTATCCCAGCAAAAAGGGGGCACAGGATGCACATGAGGCAATCCGTCCGACCGTCCCCTTACGCCTCCCGGCAGAATTGAAGCCTCATTTGAACAGTGATCAATATCGCCTCTATGAACTTATTTGGATGCGATTCATAGCGAGCCAGATGAATCCCGCGATCTTTGATGCGACAACAATTGACATCAAAGCCGGTACCTATCTTTTCCGATCCACCGGTTCGGTTATCAAATTTGATGGATTCAGGCGTGTCTATATGGAAGGTAAAGATGATACCGCTGCTGATGAAAACGATTCAAATGAAGAGAATATCAGTTTGCCCGTTCTTAAAGAGGGAGACACGCTTGATCTCCACAAATTAGAACCGAAGCAGCACTTTACACAGCCACCGCCACGCTACAACGAAGCAACACTTGTCAAAATGCTGGAGGCGCAAGAGATTGGACGGCCCAGCACCTACGCCTCTATTCTTTCAACAATTCAGAATCGTGGGTATGTGAAAAAAGAGCGCGGGCGACTCTTACCTACAGATGTTGGTAGACTCGTCAACCATCTCCTAATTCACGGATTTCCGAACATTGTTGATGTTAAATTCACAGCAAAGATGGAGGAACAACTTGATAGCATCGCTGATGGCGAAGTTGCGTGGGTACAAACTTTAAGACAGTTTTATCCGCCTTTCCAAATTGCCCTCGAAGAAGCACCCGATAAGATGTATGAAGCGCGAAAAGCGATGGAAGAGGCGTCCGACGAGAAGTGTGAAAAATGTGGCGGAAACATGATTGTCAAATGGGGGAGATATGGTCGATTTCTCGGATGTGCTAACTATCCAGAGTGTGAGAATATTAAACCGTTAAGTACAGATGATACACCTGCTCCGGAACCAGAACCGACCGACACACCCTGTGACAAGTGCGGTGAACCAATGGTTATCAGGGCGAGCCGCGCCGGCGGTAAGTTTTTGTCTTGTAGCACATACCCGAAATGCAAAAACGCTAAGCCTATCCCAATGGGTATTGACTGTCCTGAACCTGATTGTGATGGCTACCTCGGCGAGCGTCGCAGCCGACGTGGGAAAGTCTTTTACGGATGTAGCAACTATCCGAAGTGCGAATTCTCTACATGGGATAAGCCTGTGCCTGAAACTTGCCCAAAATGCGATGCCCCATTTCTCGTTGAGAAAACCAAAAAGGCAAAAGATAATGAGACGATAACCGTGTCACTGAGTTGTCACAGATCGAATTGTGATTATACAAAAACAGAGTAATTACAACGGGTTTTCATCCGTGTTCTAATCTATCCCAATATTTGCAAGATGATACAGATACACCAAGTCAGCTTCAGTTATGATGAACTTAGCGTGCTTGAAAAAGTCAGTTTTCGCGTGGAGCGTGGCGAGTTCGTATTCCTCGTAGGGCCGAGCGGCTCTGGGAAAACAACACTCCTACGGTTGTTGTACGCCGATTTGATACCCGTGGCGGGAGACCTGAGTGTAATTGGACAAAAACTTGCTACATTGGACAAGGTGAGTCTGCCTTACTTTCGCCAGAAAATAGGACTTGTCTTTCAAGATTTCAAATTCTTGGCGGATAAAACGATTCAGGAGAACCTTGCACTGCCACAGAGGCTGGTAGGCATGGCACCACGGATAGCGAAAGAGAACGTCAACAAACTTCTGCATCAAATGGGTTTGAGCCATCATCAAGGTGCGCTACCCACTGAAATATCCAGCAACGAACGGCGACGACTGGCTATAGCCAGAGCCGTTATCAACAATCCAGTATTACTGCTTGCGGATGCCCCTACAGAAGGCTTAGATTTGCGACTCTCGCTTGAGCTCATGTCGCTCCTCGATGCACTTAATTTTCAAGGTATGACTATCTTTGTAGCAACCTCGGACCACCAACTCGCTGAGAAATGTAAGAAGCGGATTATTGAATTGCGAGATGGCGGTATCCATTGAGACAGATCGTACGATGTTTCTAACTAAATTATATGTGAGATATCTACGCTTCACCACCATTCATTTTTACGCCTGCTAATATAGAGAGACTCTACGGAAAATGCGCTATCGTCTTACAAATGCCATATCTCATATCACACGTGCTGGCACTTCGAGTCTGATAGGTATTGTCGGCATCGGGTTCATCACTACCTTACTCACTACCTTACTGTTAAACCACTCATTCATTTTGCGACAGTCTGAATTTAAAATGCACGCCCCTACCCTCGTCGCGTTTCTAAAAGACACCGTGGATGAGTCAATGGGGCGCACATTAGTTAGCCAATTAGAGAAGAATGGACAGATTCTCGCTGTAGATTATGCTTCAAAGGCTGAAAAACTTGCGAGCGGAGAAACCGAGTTTCAGGATTTGGGTGTTCTGATTAAGGAGGCGTTTTCAGAAACCCGCGGCGTAAACCCATTTCCAGCATCCCTCAATGTCTATGTGGACGAAGAATTAATAACCCGTAAAACGTTAGAACACATTGTGTTGGAGATTAAAGCACACGACGAAATCGAAGACATCTTGTTGACTGGGCAGGGACAACTGAGAGATCGATTGCGCGACTCAGAAAGAACAACTCTCGTCGGCATCGGTGTGTCTGTCATTGCCGTCTGGTTCATTATCGGTTCGATTATCAAGAAAACAGCAATTACCCGGACCGATGAAGTTCACCTCATGAAACTTCTTGGTATGTTCCGACGCTATCTTCTTGCTCCTTTTATTGTTCATGGACTCTTCCTCGGTGGGCTTGGTACTTTGTGTGGGCTTGGCTGTTTCTATGGAATGCTGTATCTGTTCAGATCTCAATTAGGCGGCGTTCATTTCCTTACTATTTATCAAATTATTTCGGTTGTTATCGCTGAGATGCTAATTGGACTCATCGTCGGTTTTGCTACACATCGGAAATTCGCGTAGTAGGTACTATCTGACAGGGTCCACCCATTACTGCGGAGGGAAATCGTTGAAAATGACAAATCGTGAGATCGGTGCTGTGTTCCGAGCTATCGGATCCCTCCTACAAATCCAAGGTGACGATGCATTTCGCGCGAGAATTTATGAGCGCGCAGCCGATGTAATTGAAGACTTTCCCCATGAACTGGCTTATGAAGTCCCGGAACAGAATACTCCCGGTTACAATAAGAAAGCAGTTGAACAGCTCCGAGCTACACCGGGCATCGGGAAAGCTATCCAAGACAAAACGGTTGAAATGCTGGAAACCGGACGTTGCAGATACTATGACGACCTCACCGCGGAAATGGGGACAGGAATACTTGAACTACTTGAACTCCGAGGGATCGGTGTGAAGACTGTCAGTAGATTCTATCAGGAACTCGGTGTCCGGAATCTCGAAGACCTCCGGGAATTGCTGGAGAGCGGAAAGATGAGAGGTATGAAGGGGATCGGAAAGAAGACCCTTCAAATGATATCCGAGAGTTTGGAATTTCGCACGCAGCTCCGAAAAGCGCGTCCACTGTGGACTGTTTTGCCGATCGCACAGCGGATTTCCGAGAATTTAGCGCAATTTATTATAGAGGATGGATGGATAAAACGGAAACCCGAATTCACGGGACATCTACGGCGGTATGAAGAAGTCTGTCGAGGTATAGAATTGATTGTTGAGTGCCAAGACGAGACAGCGTTTCGATTTGAGAATGGTGTCGTACCCGCTCCGCTGCAAGCGTTTCTTGAACCCTTTTCGCAAACCCAAATAGTTTTCAAAACGGGCGATCAAATTCAGTACGTGTATGACAGCAACAGCACATCTCTCATTAAAAAAAGTCAAGATGAACCGACAGGTGATGTCCGCGATACACTCCCCGTAATTCAATTCTACATTGACCAACATTTTCCAGTCTCTATCTATTTGTGCACCGCTGCCACGTACGAAGTAACCCTATTCTTAACGACAGGAGCGGATGCACACTTTGACGCGCTACCCGATTGTCCTTCCCCGCAAACGACTGAACATGGTATAACAGAAGCAGGAATTTACGAAGAACTTGGACTCTCCTATATTCCACCTGAACTTCGCCAAGATGGCACCTCAGTTGCAGCGGCTAAAGACAATACCTTACCGGATCTCGTTGAATTTACCGATTTGCGAGGGGACTTACACGCACATACCGACTGGAGTGACGGACGGAATACGCTTCAGGAGATAGTGGAGGCAGCGAAAGCAGAAGGACTTGAATACTTCGCTATTACTGACCATTCGGTCTCTTCCACAGTCGCAAACGGTTTGGATCAAAAACGACTCCTTGAACAGGTGAAGCAAGTCCGTGAATTAGATGCAGAGATCGAGGGTATCAAAGTCCTTGCGGGTTCTGAGGTAGATATTCGGCAGTCCGGTACTCTGGATTTCCCCGATGAGATTTTAGCACAACTTGATATTGTTGTTGCAAGCGTTCATAGTCATTTCACACTAACGGAAGCCGAGATGACGCGGCGCATCATTCGCGCAATTGAGAATCCCTTTGTTAATATCATCGGTCATCCTACGGGCAGAATGCTCGGGCGCAGACCTATGTACCCGCTCAATCTTGAGGAAGTCATTGCAGCCGCTGTAGAAAATAGGACGGTTTTGGAGATTAACGGATCACCGAGTCGATTGGATCTCGACCCTCAGTTTGTGCGGATGGCAACAGACGCGGGTGTACTGTTAGCGGTCAATACCGATGCGCACGCTATCCGACAACTCGCACACCGACAATCTGGCTTGAATGTTGCCCGTCGTGGATGGTTGACAAAAACCGATGTCATCAACACATACTCTTTGGAAGAATTGCGCGAGCAATGCAGCATCGGCATGCCTTCTTAAAACACGTGTCCGTTTGTTGTTTACTCCAAAGCGGCAAGTTGCGTCAAATGCCAATTCGGATCCTCTAACGCCTCGTAAACGACACCACCCTCTACCTTATCAGGCATTGGAAGTCCCAGGAGGTAACAGAGCGTCGGTGCAACATCAACAACGCGAACCTGCCGCTGCAACGCAACCTCTTGTCGAACCCCGGCGCCCGAGAGAATAAATGTAGAGTGCTGTCCGCCGATGCCGAAACTCACTGAAGGCAACTGCTTACCGTGCGCACCATCGAATTCGGGACGCAGCGCATAAACGATATCACCGACTAATTCTCCTTGGAGGTTAAACATCTCAGCGTCTGCGCGAGTGACGGCTAAAGTGAACGGATGCTGTCCAGTTTTGGCATCCTTGTAGGTATGCAACGCGGCGATAATTTCCCGTTGAGTTGCTTCATAGTCCTCAGGGGCAACAATCCCTTCCGGTTCACGTCCGGCTAAGTTAATAAAGATATGCACTAATCCGACATTAACAGCCCGTGTTTTTGTCCACTCTATCTCACTGTTCGCATCTTTGACAATAAACCCTGTCTCTTCCAAGACCGATTCAATATCCACGGCACGAAATTGGTTCGGGGTCCCGCCGTGGTCGGCACAGACGAGGACAACCGTATCGTCATCGGCACATTCTACAACACGCCCAATCATCCGATCAACGGATTCATAAGTGCGCCGTAACCCTTCACGGCACCGATGGATTGTTTCCGGTGGTGCGCCGCTAATCTCGTCCGCTTGACTGAGGAAAAAATGGCTGGCGTAGTCCGGCGCGTGGCTCTCCACCATCAGGACATCCCAATCGTTGTTCATAGCAAGATGTGTTGCGACATCCGCGAGACGTTGGTGGTGGTAATCTAACAGTTCAAAATAGGTATCGTCGTCTATTTGTCCAAGTGCATCACGAGCAGGATTTTGAAGGAACGAACCGATTTCCGTATCAATCGTGTTGGCAACTGTATCGGGGACGGTATATCCGACTCTCGGCCAGATTTGTGGCACAAAGAGTTCAAAAGCATCAACCGTTGACGAGAGCGTCACGAGTTTCATTCGGACGTAACCCTCTGCTTTGTTACCGTCAATTTCAAAACTATCTAACCACCATTCGCTCCATTCACCGATCCCCAAATCGGCAACGCTATCCGTTCCGGATCGGCTCTTGCAAATCCTCACTCGGTCGTAACCGTTGTCGCCAGAGGCGTAAATCAACCCATAAAATAGTTTCGGAACACGCGTTTCGTCGGATGCTTCGCCTTCGGAATAGACGGAAGGCATCACATCTTCTCTGCCGCGTGCCAAAGGTCGGATAGTAAGCGCGACCTCTTGCACCGGTTCAGTGGAATCAGGCAAAGCACTCCATTTTCCATTGTCAACGGGTTCAATAGTAACGGGATCAATATGTCGAACTTTCTGTAATGCGCTCGGATCGAGTGTTTCCGGGTCGCGCTGCCCACCGATGGGACGCGGTGCCCATTTTCCGGCGACAAAGAGATGATAACCCGCAATCTGATGGTGATTCGAGACACCTGGTCCCGTTCCCTCCACCTGGATACCATTTTTCACCGTGGGGGGCCAAGACATTTCCCATTTCACTAAAATCGGTTTTCCGCCCGCACGTTCTACGAGATTCCATAAGTATTCGGATTGGCATAACCCTGTGTTGATGCCCCACACTGTTTTATCAAGACGTTCCCCGACAGCCCGAATATTAAAATCCATCACCTGATGTGTGCCGGGCCATGAACCTGTCGAGAGAGCTGTCCATCCCGGAGGTGTCAATGTTGGAAACACGCCGATCATCGGACGGTAGACTCCCGTTCGGAGCAGTTTCGCCATATTCGGGGCATGTCCCCAGTCAATCATATTCTTAACCAATTCCATGCTTGCCCCATCCATTCCGACGATAATTGCCCGTTTTGCAGGGGCACGTTGTGTTCGCTTAGTTTCCATAAAAACTCCTTTTTATCTCACCCAAAAAATGTGCTTGTGGATATATGAGGGTGGCTACATAATTGTTTTCAGTGGTGCTGTTTGTAATTGCACAAATCAGGGTGCCGTCAGGCATTGGTATTCAACATCAATTATTAGAGTCTATCTCATAAATACCAGTAATGCCTGTACCGAAAGAGAGACTTTTTTGTGAAGTATATTGTAAGTCCCCCTGATAAGGGGGACTTAGGGGGTTTCTTCCGTGAGACATTCTTATTGGACAATGCTCTCAAACTATTTATGAGACGCACTGTAGTTGTCAGTTAAATGAGCGTATTGATGTATCGCAATCTGTTAACTGATAACCGATAACTGATGACTGATAACCATCTAAGGAATTCGTTCGATGTAAATGTCTTCGTCTGAACCCCGGGCATCACCCCAGACGACGATTGCAGCGTTAGCACCTGTGGGGATGGCTCGTGGCGTAATTTGTGCTTTTGGGGCACTGCAGACAGGGATACCGTTAATTTCCCAAAGCGGTTTGCCATCCGCATCAAGTCGTTGTGCGTAGATCGCATCCTCGGTTGAATCCGCAAAATCTTCGCGATAATCGAGCCAATAGACAATCACTCCCGCCTCATCCGTAGGAACGAGTTGAGGGAGACGTTGAACGCCTGCCTCGGTACAGACAGGGATCCCGCCCTTTTGGAACTGTGAGTTTTCGTTGTGCCACAACGCTTCACCGTTTGCGTTAATACGTTGCGCATAGATATCCGCGAAAATATCGCGTTCGTCCCACCATGTGACAATAAAACCACCATTTCCATCGGGCATACAGTCAGGTTGTTGCTGATTGACCTGCAGTTCGCAGACAGGGATGCCGTCCTTTTCCCACAGTGCATTCCCTTGAGCAGTTATGTGCTGAGCATATAAATGCGCGCTCGTATAAAAGTTCGGATCGTTCCGGTAATCAGACCAAACGAAGAACACACCGCCATTTTCATCGCTCACCGCAACAGGTGCGCCTTGGTTACCGATCGCGACGCAGACCGGAACAGGTGCGTCTTCTGCACCATCAACTGAATTCCACACAGGTTTACCCTCAGCAGACAGGCGTTGCGCGAAAATATTCCAATCGGGAGTGCTGATATCCCACCATGCGAAAATAGCACCGCCTTGTCCATCAGCGATTAAAACCGGGTCATACTGGTCGCCATCGCCGCTATAGACTGGCACACCGTTCGCTTCCCAAAGGGATTTTCCGGTACTGTCAATTCTTTGGGCATAAATATCTTGGTTTCCGTTTCGCCAATCCTCCCATACAACGATTACACCACCCTTGCCGTCGGCGATAGCGTTCAAATCATCTTGCAACGTTGGATGCGTACAGACAGGGATGCCTTCAGTATCCCATAGTTTGTTGCCGTTTGCATCGATGCGTTGGGCATAACTATCCTGATTGCCGTGTCGCGTATCGCCCCAAACGAGGATAGCCCCTCCGATCGTGTCGTTGACAATGAGGGGCCAGCTTTGCGATGAAGGCAAATCGCAGATAGGGATACCGTCCGCGTTCCAGTGCATATCTCCTGTCACACTGACGCGCTGTGCGAAAATATCTCGATTTGCATGTCTTGCATCGCTCCACGCGACAATAGCACCACCTTGCCCATCAGCAATGAGAACAGGGAAGCGTTGTTCGTTTTCTGCTGTGCATAATGGAAGGTTTTGTGTTGCTGAAGATGACCATTCTGCACTTGATGCGTCTATTACAATAAGCACAGAGAGGATAGTGAAAACGAGGCATATCTGGGATCGCAGAAAGGAACCATCATTTGAAATGGCTTTGGAATAGCGCACGCGCATCCGTACTTTACCGCCAGCATCCCGTATATGCTGAAGAAGGTAATTCATTATTAGGAGCAAGCTATGCTCGCGAGAATGCTTTAGGAAATGAGCAGTTCGTCCCCAATTGGGAAAAACTGGTCTGCGATTTGTTGTAGATCCATGGAGGTATTGTGTTCAAAAGCGACGACCTCCACCCGTTTATCTTGTTGTTTGATGAGTTCGGCGAGCGGACAGAAATCGCCATCACCACTTGCCAAAATGACAACATCCAATGAACCGAGCATTGAGACGACATCCACAGCAATCCCGACATCCCAATCCCCTTTGGCTGAACCATCACCGCGCAAGCGTAAATCTTTACTCTTAATTGTGTATCCGTTGTGTTCAAGGAGTGACAGAAAACTGGATTGATTGATTTCCGGGATCTGGACGACGTATGCGTAGGCTACCATCAGGTAACGCGGTCCGACTATCAGATCAAGGAGTTTGATATAATCGACTCTTCTTCCAAATCGATCCTTGGCAGCGTAAAACATATTTTGGACATCCACAAAAACGCCGACCCGCGGTTGTTCTGGTGTTATACCATAGTGGGTTTCCCCATCGGTGATCTGTTGTGTGTCTAAATAAGAGAGGGTTTGGCGAATCTGGTTCAGTGCACCACGCGCGACTTGATGGCAATTTTCCAAGGAATCGAAATGGCTATCTAAACTGGTCTGAAAATCTTCAAGCCCCTGGTGCCCTTTGTAGATCGCTTCCTCAACTAATTTGAGGTCGGTAGTGAAGGTCTCTTTGGCTGTCTTAATCTGTTCATATTCTTTCAACTGTTCTGCCAATCTTTCTTTTTCTACCAGAAGGACTTCGCGTTCGTTAGTGAGTTGCTGTAACACCTCAATGTCTTCCGTATATCGCGCCACCTGTTCACGGAGTACACTATTTTCTTGTTCAAGTTCCTTCAACCGTTTCTCATTTCCGTAATGGGTTTCCTCTTTGGTTTTCAGCCCTTTATTCTCCTCTAAAAGGAGAGCGCGCTGTTGGTCTAACCGACTGTGTTTCTTTTCAAGCGAGATATAGTCCGCTTTTGAGTCTGCTAATTGTTGCTCAAGTTGCTCGATTTCTCGGACCGGGTGTCTCGACTGTTGATTTTCGTCTTCTAAATTGTAGGCAACCTGACTTGTGGGGGCTTCGTACCCGTTTGTGTGTGCGACGTTTATAGATTCGTAGGTTGTATTAAGAAGTTTATAACCGTGTTCGACGACAGCAGTACGTTGGTCAGTGAGGAGTGCCCATACAATTTCGGCGAAGTCGCCTGCTTCGATGAGGATATCAGACGTTTTGAAAAACGTTTCGATTTCGGATACCTCCATGTAGCCGACTCGCGAAATTGCTGCTTCTGCCTTCTCGCTAAGGAACTGGCTAGCTAATACTTCGATTGAGACTTCTCCGTTGTTTATTTCAGGTTTGGGTGTGCAAGCATCGCTATTTTCGACAATAGGTTTCGCTCTGCCAACTACACCGAAAAACGCATCGGTTAGATTTACTAATAATTCTCGTCTTGACAAGGCATAGAGCTTGTCCACATCGGGAACGATGCCGGTAGAGGCACTCAATTGGAAAATCTCCCTTTCGTCTAAAAGCAAGTCTAGAAACCATGTGAGTTGGTCCCGATGTATCTGCAATTTTAAATTTGGGTATGACATTATTATGCTCCGAAGAATATGATAAGAATTAAATTTTGATAATTTTCTCTTGTCCCTTCTGCACACCGCGTGTTGCGTTGCGTGTATCAACAACTGATTGGGCATGTTCGACGAGCCAACCGTAGTCTATAGCACCATGATCGGTCAGAATTACAACGCAATCGACACTTTGGACCAAATTGGCTGTCAGGGGTTCTGAATGATAGGTTTCTCTGCTATTGAGAGACAGATTTTCTACATACGGGTCATGATATACGAATTCTGCTTTTTTGTCAAGTATTAAACGAATTACCTCAAGCGCAGGCGATTCGCGTGTGTCACCGATGTCTTTTTTATAAGCAACACCTAAAATTAATAGTTTTGCCTCGTTAAGCGGTTTACGCTGGAGATCCAAGGCATGTCTAATTTTGTCTACCACATATTTGGGCATTTCACTGTTAATTTCGCTGGCGAGTTCAATGAACCGGGCATGATATTGATACTTCTGTGCCTTCCAGGAGAGGTAATGCGGATCAACGGGGATACAGTGACCTCCGAGTCCGGGACCTGGATAGAAAGGCATAAATCCAAACGGTTTCGTAGCAGCAGCGTCAACGATTTCCCAAACATCTAAATCCATCCGGTCACAAATCAGGGCAACCTCATTGATTAGGCCGATATTGACGCTCCGAAACGTGTTTTCCAGCAGTTTCACCATCTCAGCTGTCTGAGATGAGGACACGGTATGTGTTTTATTGATGAACTGCGAGTAAAAGGTTTGGGCAACTTGCGTACAGCGCGGTGTAACCCCTCCGATAATCTTAGGGGTATTTGTCATGTAGTAGGTGCTATTTCCGGGTTCAATACGTTCGGGGGAGAAAGCGAGATAGAAATCGCGCCCTACTTCTGAAGGCTGAGCAGATACGTTTTTATTGAAATGGGCAGTGAGCATTGGTAGCACAAACTCTTCGGTTGTGCCGGGGTAGGTGGTACTCTCGAGGACAATCAACTGTTCGGAATGGAGGTAGTGAGCGATCTGTTCCACTGCGGCAACGATAAACTGCATATCCGGAGTGCGGTTTTCACGCAAAGGAGTTGGGACACAGATGTTGACCGTGTCTAATTCCTGAAGCACACCGAAGTCTGTTGTCACCTGAATCTGTCCAGAGGTAATCAACGGCGCTATCACAGTATTGGCGACATCGGGTACATCTGAGATGCCCTGTTTCAACCGCTCAATTTTTTGCGAATTGATATCAATACCTGTAACTCGAAAGCCCGCACTCGCAATGGCAACCATAAGCGGCAGCCCAACATAGCCAAGACCGATGACACCCGCGTGAGCAGTCCGAGTTTCTATTTTTTCAAGTATCATTTTTTAGTAGCCAACGCGTCGCTGCATAGAGGTTAGTAAAAATTTTTTCGGGGGCGTGTCCATTTTTATCGGCCCGCCCACAAGGTTTGGTATTAATGTAATGGTGGTAACTCTCCTGTCCATGTCCGGTTAAAACGAGCAATGTTTTGGTTCCAACGCACTGTCCCGCCTCAATATCTGTTGTTGAATCGCCAATCAGATATGCACTTGATAGTTCAATATTATGCTCACGTACAGCGCGTATCAACATACCGGGTTTCGGCTTTCGACACTCACATCCTGCCTCGGGATGGTGTGGGCAGTAATAAACCGCATCAATTCTGCCACCTGTTTCCGTAATTTCGGAAACCATCCGAGAGTGAATATCCTTCAAGTTCTCCTCGGGAAAAAGCCCTCTCCCAATCCCTGCTTGATTGGTTACGACAATGATGCGATAACGACTTTGCGTCAGTTCTCGAATGGCTTTCCGCACGTTCGGAATGAAAGAAAATTCTGACCATCTCCGAACATAACCCTTGTTGGGTGGATTCCGGTTGATAACACCATCTCGATCCAGAAAGACAGTTTTCTTCATAGCTAAGTCTCTCTACAATCCAGGGACAGACGCTACTGCTTCAATTGCATTCAGCAGTTCCTTTGGTGTGACAGTCGCACACCCCATCTTTCCAACGGCAATCCCACCGGCGAGGCTCGACAATACCGCAGCACTATAAAAATCGGCGTTTGCCGCGAGCGCGAGTGTGAAAACCGCGACAGCCGTATCCCCCGCGCCTGTCACATCTGTCACGACATTAGAATGCGGTGGTAGGTGCTCTATTTGCAGGCTGCCATCAGGCTTGCGTTGAAACAGAGACATCCCTTTTGCCTCGCGTGTAATTAACAACGCTTTGAGCGATAGCCGGTTTATAATTTCCTCACCAACAGTAAGAAGCTGCCGGGCATCGGTGATCTCTTCATGGACAGCGGCTCCTGCCTCTTTGTGATTCGGTGTAACGGCGGTCACACCTTTATAATGCCAGAAATTATCTTGCTTCGGATCGACAATAATGGGTATATCATAGGATCGGGCATGTTTTATCACGTCTCGGATGAGTTGTGCGTTGATCACGCCTTTATCGTAATCTGCGAAGATAATTGCATCACTCGCTGGCAGCTGAGAAATAACACTATCCAGTAGATGTTCCCGCACTCCTACAGAGATTTCTTGTTTGGATTCCCTATCAATGCGAAGTAGATGATGCCCCAAATCACGCTCGCGCCCAGCAAAAGTGGTGGTCCCCGCGCGGGCAATCACACGTGTTTTCGTACTTGTTGGTCGCTGAGAATCTATACAGACTCCAGTGGTGGCAAGATTCATTTCGGTTAGCATCTGGACCAACTTTTCGCCTTCCCTGTCCTTCCCGATGACACCGACCAGGATTGCATCGCCGCCCAAGCTGGCGACATTCTGCGCGACATTTGCCGCACCTCCACATCCGGTCTTTTCTGTCTCGATTTCAAATACTGGCACAGGGGCTTCAGGCGAAATTCGGTTTACATCCCCCCAGATATATGCGTCCACGATAACATCACCGATAATCATTACCCGTTTGCCTTGAAGTTGTGCAAAAGTAGCTTTTAAGTTCACAACACTATATTAGCATAAATCTATAGGTTAAAGCAACAACCATTATTTTTTGAAGGAAACCGAACAATCTACAACAAATAGGATATGATGAGGCAATTGAGAACATTCACTCCGAAATCAGGGCTATTTAGTTTTAGGCTTTTTGTCTAATTGAGTCGAAAAGTCGCGACCGAGAGGTCGCTCCTACAGCGGAGAATCTGAAACCGAAAATCTAAAATTTCGGAAAACCAAATGACCCTACTCCGAAATCAGGTGCGGTTGAACCTCGTTAGTGAAGACGGAACGAGGGCTGGATTTAGTACTGTCCGGTCCTGTTACAAATCGCATCTGCTATGTATTGCTGCTATTACGCCAGCTGCTGATGACCGGTAACTGTAAACTGAATACCTCTGACACTCTCGTGATTTTCACTTGCGTTATTGACAAATATCTGTTAGAATATTTCAGCAATCTGAAGAAATGACGAAGGACCCAAGTTTGGGAATCAACAAAGAAACTAAATCTTCTGAAAAGGTTAATAGTGATTTTTCATGAACATATTTTCTCTACGCCGACAGTTTTTTGGAGACATACGCTGTTGCCCAAAACTTCCCATTAAAATATCTCTAATATTTCTATTCACTTTGATACAATTCAGTTTTTCCGTCCTCGTTTTCGCAGCGGACACCGCTGCCGAAAATCCGGTAGTCGGTAGGGAAGTTGCGCCGAAAGCCTCACAGCCCCCGGAATTGTCTACATATAGATTAGAAGTTGGCGATAGTTTTGTCGTCACTGTAGATGGCTATCCTGAATATAGCAAAGATCGAATTCCAGTGCCGGTTCAACAAGACGGCTATGTCTCCTATCCGCTTATTGGACTCATCAAGGTCGCCGGTCTCACGGTTTCTGAACTTGAGGCACAGATGCAGTCCGCTTTCTCAAGACACCTCCAGACAGCACGCGTGTTTGTAACGCTCATGCAACCGAAACGAACTATTCTCGTATTCGGCGCGGTTGAGCCGCGAGGGCGCGGAAACTTACACATCTTTGAAGTTGGACAGGTTTATCTCCTCCAAGCTCTCGCATCAGCCTCGATCAGCTATGAACGTGCGGATCTCACGGATATTTCTATCTGGCGCGATGGAAAATTGTTCAAAAGAGTTGATTATGTTGATCTCATCAACACGGGAGGTCCCGATATTCTGCTGAAAGACTATGATACGATATTCGTTCCTTCTGTTTTTCAACAGCGGCCCGTGCGTGTCATAGGTGCGGTCGTTGCTCCTGGTGCTTATCCGATAACCGAACCGCAAGTACCTGCCATTCAAGCGTTGAAACTCGCTGGCGGGTCAAGATCCGATTTCGCGGATTTACACAAATCAGAAATCATCACCAGTAAGGAAAGAATTTTAGTCGATCTCGCTGCGGAAAACATTAATGCGATGTTGGGACCTGGCGATACATTGTATGTACCGTTGGCGGAAGCAAAAATAAGCGTTATGGGGGCAGTAGAGAAACCCGGACAGTATATCATTACCGAGCCTGTCCATTTAGGGCAAGCCATTGCTATGGCAGGTGGGTTCAATGAAGAAAGGGCAAATCCGAAAAAATGTCTTCTGACACGGGCTGATGGAACAGAAGAGGAATTGAACTTCAATTTGGTACACTCGGAGGTTTACCTGAACCCGAAAGATCAACTCCGCGTCCGTGAACGGACACGTTTAGACTGGCGGGTAATCACATTCGCAACATCATTTGTGAATCTGCTTGTCACTGTCCTCATCAGATACAACAACTAATTGCGGATATATGCCTGGGAAACACACCTATAAGGCATTAAGAAAATAGAACGAGGTTACAGATGCCAGAGACAGCCGATAGGCACCTTGAAGAAGTTAGAGAAATTCGATTATCAGACTATTTTTGGATACTCTTTCGGAATAAGTGGAGTGTTCTTCTCATTTTTCTGCTTTCCGTTTTCGGGGCTTTTCTCATAACAGACTTCACACCGCCTGTTTATCAATCCGAAACTACAATTCGTGTTTTAGACGGTCAAACCGCCTCCTCTCTCCTCTCACAGTTACCGTTATCTGGTTTATTGGGGGGCACATCGTTAGGAGCTTACGCCGCACAACTTCAGTCGCGCGACCTTGTGATCACCCCCGCAGTACGCCAACTCAGAGAAGAGGGTCTTCTTGATCCACTACCTATTCATCGAGGTCGGATTGTAGTGTGGCTTGCAGATGTGTTAAATATTGAACTTGATCAGGATGCTACAGAACAGGGAGAACTTACGGACAGCGAATGGGAAAATTTCTTCATCAAAACCCTTATTGACGAACAGTTAAAGGTTGAAGAGACACCGGACGGAAGTGTGATTACCGTTACTGTGAAGCAACGCGAATCTGAACGGGCGCAGCATCTGGCTAACAGAATCGCTGCAGTATTTCAGGCATCTGTTGAAGCAGAAGCCTCTGAAAGAATGCTGTGGTGGCAAAAGCCACTGCCGCAGTCAATGCTGAATCGGGCACAGGAAAACCTCGAAAATGCCGAAGATGAATTTTTTGCTTTTCAAAAAAAATATCCAGAGATTACTTTAAATGCAGAAGGTGGGACACAAGCACAGATCATTCTGGCACTCCAAGTGAAAGAAAATGAATTGATTGATCTCTTGGCAGGGGCTGAATTGAGACTTACAACTTACCAAGAGGAATTAGAGAAACTGTCTGAAGAGGTTGTCTCAGAAACAACTGCACGAAATCCTTCACATTCCAAGTTACAAGATAGCTTAAACCAGTCTGAGATTGACCGGGCGGAACTCCTTGGTAAGTATGATGAAACGCATCCTGAAGTGACTGCGATTGATGGAAAAATTAGGGAGACGACGGCACGTCTCGCTAAAGAGGAGAAAGAAATAAAAAGTACGACCTCTTCCTATAATCCGCTCCATCAAGCACTCACAGAGAAAATAAATGAGACGCAGGCGACTATTACCAGCCTTAAGCAACAGCAAGCGAATGTCGCAGCACAAATTGAAAAACACCACGCAAAACTTGGCAATTGGTCGCTTGAACAGTTACAGTTCTATCGCCTCAAACGAGATGTTGAGATTTACAACGCCCAGATAATCGCTTTACAGACGAAAATGCGGGAGGCAGAAATTTTCTCCCAAGCCCGTTCGGAAAGCATCAAGGTTTTAGATAAGGCACGCGCACCGGAAGAACCACTGAAGCCACGCCTAAAACTGAATCTTGTGTTAGGGGCCTTCGTCGGAATGCTACTCGGTATGACGTTTGCTGTCGCGAAAAATTACTTCAAAGACACTTACCTCCGCTTAGAGGAAGCTGTCCGGCAATTAGATGCCCTGCCCGAATCGCCAAGTTTCCTGGGTGTACTCCCATCTATCAAAAAACGTAGTTCCTATCGGCTCCGGCTGATGGTTCACGATGCTCCCAATTCGAGAACAGCTGAAGCGTTTCGTGTACTACAAGCTAAACTGCCGTTTTTAAATCCGGGTGCACCGGTGAAAACCATTCTCGTCACGAGCGCGACTCGCGGCGAGGGCAAAAGTACTATATCCTCCAATCTCGCCGTCGCACTTGCACAAAGAGGCAATAGGGTTTTGCTAATCGATGCTGATATGCGGCGCCCTTCGCAACACAATACCTTTCCGAGAGAACAACTTCTTCAGGGAGAGAGTGCGGCAGGTACAGATGCATCTGAATTGCCTGCCCCGCGTGTTGATCCACGCAAACCAGGATTGAGTGAAGCACTTATCCATCTAAACTCGGAAAACGGGTACGACGTACTCCACGCAACGGTCAAGCAAACCGGAATTCCGAATTTATATCTGGTGCCAAGTGGGACTGTGCCACCGAATCCAATCGAACTCCTCAATTCTGAAATGATGACTGAGTGGTTGGAACTCGCAAAATCTGAGTATGATATCATAGTCATCGACTCACCGCCTGTACGTGCTGTCGCCGATCCGATGATTTTAGCGAATATCGTTGATGCTATCGTCTATGTCTTTGACATCACGAAAACCCGCCGGTTTGACGTGCTTACAGGGATACGACATCTGACAGAGGCGTTCCCGACGAAAGGCATCGGTGTGCTTTGCAATATGATCAACCCGAAACACGCCAAGTCCTACGGTTATTACAGTCGCCACGGCAGCTACTATGGACTTGCGGATGAAGACAGCGGAACCTAAGAACCCATAAAGGATTTGCAGAGTGATGTCCCTTCGTTGCTCAGCAAAAGCCTACGACTTCATTTTTCCCAAACTCGCGGGTGGACGCGATGTCCCTACGAACCCGACCAAGACGACCATTGTTAAAATATAGGGTAGACTGTGTAGCAGTTGTCCCGGAATGTTCCATCGGTTTGCGAGTTCTAAGGCAGTGGCGAATCCAAAGAGGAAGCACGCCGATACACCGCCTAATGGTCGCCAATTCCCGAAGATGACAGCTGCAAGTGCGAGATAACCACGTCCGGCTGTCATCCCTTTTGTAAAGTAATGAACTTCTGATGCCAGAAAACATCCACCAGTTCCTGCTAAGAGCCCACTTAACAGGATCCCAAGATATTGCCATTTTGCCCGGCTTAAACTCAGAGCCGCAAGTGCTTCCGTTGATTCGCCTGCCGCACGTAATCGCAACCCCCACGGTGTTTTAAACATAAAAATGTGACTCACTACCATCAATGCCGGTAGTAAATAGACGACAAAGTTGTAAGAACCGATAAGTGGCAGCTGCCAGTGCGGAAGTCCACCTACCTGTTCAGTGGTAGGTAACAGCAATTCGGTAATTCCCAACGCCAAAATGTTAATGCCAATTCCGGTGACAACCTGCTCCGCGTGAAATGTGACCGTTGCAATAGCATGTAACAAAGCCAATGCCATCCCGAAACCCATACCGACAAGCAACCCAATCCACGTTGAACCAGAACCCTGCGTTCCGACAACATAACCAAATGCTCCAATCAGCATCATCCCTTCTAAGGCGAGGTTGATTACCCCGGCGCGCTCCGAATAAATCCCGCCGAGTGCAGCGAAACCTAACGGTGTTGCCATTCGCAAAGCACTTGGAATCAATTCAAAAATCATTTTTTTTCCTTGATATGCCTTCTATGCAAACTAACCAGATAATTAGCATACCTTGCCCCGCAAGGAACAGACCGCGCGGGACCTCCAACAAAATTTCAATGTCCAATGCAACTTTATTCAGTAATCCGAATAACACAGCTGCTGCCAAAATACCGAAAGGATTGTTTCTCCCTAAGAGCGCGACCGCTATTCCAGTGAATCCCCAACCCGATGAAAAATTATCCAAAAACCGATAACGGTATCCCATCACCTCAGCGACACCGGCTAATCCGGCAACTGCACCGCTTAATGCCATTACCCATACAGTCACAATACGTGGGTTGATCCCACCATAAGAAGCAACATCGCGCGCGTTTCCTACCAAGCGGAGTTCATATCCCCAACGAGTGTATGTCAAGAAGATATAGCAGAGTGCAATACACCCACAGGCAATCAAGAAGCTCGCATTTAATGGGTTACTCTGCGGGAAAAAGGGGACTAAAGATGCCAATCGTGGGATTCGCGCCGTTTCATGAATCTGCCGGGTCTGGGGGATCATCTGCCCTGGTTCTTGGTAAACTGACGTGACAAGGTAGTTTATGAGGGCGAAAGCGATGAAGTTCATCATAATTGTATTGATAACTTCATGCGCACCGTATCTTGCCTTTAAGAAACCGGGTACCGCGCCCCATCCAGCACCGGCAATCATTGCTGCCACTATACAGAGTGGTACCAGTAAAAAGGCAGGCAGATTTAGATGTATACCTATCCACGCAGCAGCAAACGCAGCAACGTAGAGTTGCCCCTCGCAACCGATATTGAACAATCCGCTCTTATAGCTGATAGCGACAGCGAGTCCGGTAAAGACTAAAGGGGTTGCGTTGAACAGGACATATCCGAAATCATCGAAACTTGCGAACCCGCTCGAAAGAATGATCCTATAGAATGCTAACGCATCTTCGCCTCGGATATGGACTACAATCCCACACGAGAGAAAAAATCCAAAGATAGCAAGTAGCGGAGGTATACAGTTTAGGAAAAACTTTCTGGATTGAGATGTTCTGCCTCGCAACAGCGAGACGAACGATTTTCGGATATTCAAGGTTTTCTCAATGTCTCTTGAGGCTGTTTATGGTAAATATAAATATCTGTAGACACCTGCCAGTAGGCGCGCTTTGTAAGTGCTATCGTTCTCCACCTACTGATGGTTTCCGAAAGTTGATGCCTGATGGCTATTTTACTGATTACTAACAACTGAATGTCTCTCTGCTAAATTTGACAAAAGATCTGGGAACGTGTTATTATACATAGTATTAATCTATCCGCAACGCACCTGTCAGTATAACACGGATATCGTATTAACACAAATCGTTGATTGTTAGGCGGTAGCGAGGAGAACACCATGGAGAGAAGCAAAACGCAGTTGTCCCATCATAAGATTAACCCAACGGAGCTTCCTGCTATTTTGGGTGGAACTCCAGTCTTTGAACAGACACCTGATGTCCCTTATCCGAAACTGGACGAGTGGCACCAAATCACGGAGGAAGAAGCGCAGGTTGTTTATGAGATGACACTTCGGAACGAACTCTCTGGAGTCTCTCCAACGGTTCAAGAATTTGAGCGAATCTGGTGTGAACGTCACCAGACTCAATTCGCGTTGAGCCTTACCAACGGTACGGCAGCCTTACATAGTGCTATGTTTGGACTTGGTGTCGGTCCCGGCGATGAGGTTATCTGCCCAACCTACACATGGATGGGGTCAATCACACCAGCGTTAACGTTGATGGCAACACCCGTTTTCTGTGAGGTGGACCCGAAGACACTGCTTATTGATGTAGAGGATGTTCGGCGGCGCATTACGTCACGAACCAAGGCAATCGTGGCAGTGCATCTGTGGGGCAATGTCTGTGATATGGATGCGCTAATGGCACTCAGCGAGGAGACAAGTGTCCCGGTCATAGAGGATTGTTCTCACGCCCACGGCGCATCTTACAAAGGCGCGCCTTGTGGAAGCATCGGACAAGTAGGCGCATGGAGTTTGCAAGGCAACAAACCGATTAGCGGCGGTGAAGGTGGAATGCTTGCTACCAGTGACGTAGCGGTTTTTGAGCGGACATATCTACTCGGTCAGGTCAACCGTTCTCCTAATGTTGTAGGAGAAGCCGCGGAAGCTCTTCAATACACCTATCTTCCGCCGATGGGACTTGGCGTTAAATTTCGTGCCCATCCGCTTGCTATCGGTATTGCTTCGGTACAGCTGAAAAAACTTGATGAACTCAATGTAAACCGTCGTACTTACATACAAGAAATTTCCAACGGATTACAGGAAATTCCGGGGGTTTCTCCTATTGAGACTTATGAAGGGGCTGCACCTGCCGGGTTCTATGGTTTTCCTATCCATTACCATGAGGACGAGATGCATGGGCTGCCGGCACCGCTGTTTGCGGAAGCTCTGAGAAAAGAGGGCGTTTTGGCGAATAATAACCCTTATCCGCTCCTTGTTGGAGATGGGGTGCCGCTTTTTTCAGGGAGTCTACCCACCAATAGCAATCCATATCCACTTCTGCATACTTTACCACTCTTCACGCATGGACTTGATATCTACATGAACAGTCGAGGCTCTCTCTGCACCGCTGATATGGGGGGTGCATTTAAAGGTTATGCTGCAGGAGATTTACCTGTGACTGAAAAAGCTTGTTCGCAGCTTATATTTTTACCACTATTGACGAAACCAGTAGCAGGTGCAGCGTCGGGAATCCTGACTGCTATTCGCAAAGTCTCTTTACATAGCCGTTTGATAGCTGCTGGGTAAGTAAACAAAGATGTCAACAGAATTTTCAGCCCGAACTCGAGCCAACAATATTGAAACCTTCAAGACTGAACCCTTGGACGTTTTGGTTATCGGCGGTGGTATCGTCGGAGCAGGTCTAATTCGTGATCTTGCGCTCAACGGGGGCATCAAAGCAGGATTAATTGAGCAAGGCGATTTCGCAAACGGAACCAGTAGTGCGACCTCACAACTTGTCCATGGAGGCTTTCGCTACCTGCTTAAACGTGATATTGACCTTGTTAAAAAATCACGTAAGGAACGTGAGATTCTCCAACGCATTGCGCCGAATCTTGTCAAACCGATGCCAATAGCACTGCTCAGTTACAAAGGCGATCCGTACCCGTTGACGGGGATACAACTCGCTGCACATTACTACAATCGTCTCTTTAAAGCAGATGAAGCGGAGAAAACAGTGGTAATTCGTGATGCGCAAAAAGTTCGACGTTTGGTCGGACCTATTGCGGCGGATACGCTAAAAGGATGTGTCCTATTATGGGATAGCACTGTTGACGATGCAAGGTTGACGCTCTCGACTCTCAAAGACGCACACCGACACGGTGCTATAATCGCGAACTATGTCCGTTTTCTCAATTTTATCAAGCGACCAGATACAAGTAATGTAGGGAACCAAGTGTACGGGATAACTGCTGAAGATGTTATTTCTGGACAACGTTTTGAGATCACCGCCCGGAAAATTGTGGCAGCTACTGGTCCTTGGAGCGACGAAGTGTGGTGTAAAGACCCGAGTTACGACGGAGTGCCGCGCCTGCTGACGAAAAATGCGAAAGGTATTCATCTCGTCGTGCCGCGCTGCGGAAAGCAACACGACTCAGAAGCGTACGGTCTGATTGCCTGCACACGCTCGGAAAAACAACGCAAACGTAATCCGCGTGTCATTTTTATTTTGCCGGGTGCTCACAATACATCTATTGTCGGCACCACTGAAACGACACCTGATGAGGCGTTGGCATCCGTCCGTCCGTCAGCGGACGAGGTAACCTATCTGCTTTCAGAAACACAACGCATTTTTCCGAAAAAAACACTTGATAACGACGCTGTCATCGCTGCTTATGCTGGGACCCGTCCGCTCATCGCAGCGAACAGACATCAGCGAGGATTTGCAAGAGCAGGTTTTGTTTCAAGGGACCACTTAATCACAGAGAGTCCGAGTGGAGTCATGTATCTCTATGGTGGAAAACTTACCACACACCGCCAAATGGCAGAGGAGACCGTAGACCACCTTGCGACGTTTTTCAATGTCCCTCGCCACTGTAAGACAGACACCCTTCCTTTGTTCAATGTATCAGCGGAGGTACCGAATGGAGACACAAATTGTTCTTTACAATCGAGCACTGACACAGAACGCCTCATTAAACGCTATGGGGACGGGTATCAGATGATTCTAAAGTTTATCAACGACGATGCAGCACTTGCCGAACCGATAATGCCGTCTCTTCCATTCACGAAAGCTGAACTCCTCTACGCATATTGGGGCGAGATGGCGATCACACTCGATGACCTCCTTTGGCGACGTACTCGTATCGGTTGGACACCGGGCCAAGGGCTTGACATTGCCCCTCAAATTGCTCAGTTCTTAAGCGAGAAAAACAACTGGGATCAAGCGAGGATTACAGCAGAGGTTGAGGCGTATCGCCAACACATCCGGTGGCTGAATTTTAATCTATAATGCTATGTCCACCCTCATCTTGTAGGTGCCCCTTTCCAGTACCGGATGGGGACCCCGGTTTGAAACCGCGCCTGCGGAAACATTACGTTTATCTACAATTTCGGATATGACAAAACACTTGGACACAAGATTATGGAAGTTTACCGTTGGGAAGACCGAAAATTTGGGAGGTTTGAGCCTTTACGTTTTGGTGCAGAGCGCGACTTTGAGGACCTCCTCGAAAAGGATGCGACGCTGATCCTTGGTGAACCTCTCTGTGTTATCAGCAGGCAACCGCCGCTGAGTACGTCAAAGCAAAAAATTGACCTACTTGCACTCGACCGGCTGGGCAATTCTGTGATTATTGAGCTCAAGCGTGGAAAACCCTCAAGGACAGCGATCACGCAGATTTTAGAGTATGCTGCCGGTGTTTCTCAACTCTCTTTTATAGAATTAGAACAACTCGCTTACCGATGGTGCCTACAGCACGGCAAAGAGTTCTCAACACTCACGGCACTGCACAGCGAATTTTTTGGATATGAGCCTGGTGATATCCGTAAATCTGCATTCAATCAGCGACAACGATTGGTGCTTATTTCGGAGGGGGTGGACACACGTGTTTTAGAAGTCGCTGAATATCTGCGGGCATTGGGATTAGACCTCACTTATATATCCTATTTTTCTTATCACGCGCTTGACGAGATTTTGGTCGCAACCGAAACTGTTCTGGGGGGAACAGTCGTCAAGGAGCAAGAACGGAGTTATGGGCACACGGCGCAGCAGTTTATGACGCTCGCGTCATTCATTGAGACGCTACAGGTGAACGAGGAACTCCTACAAGTTGCCAACGAGTTTTTAGAGTATATTGACACATGCGGTGCAACGCTTCGACCTCGTATCGCGAAACTCCGGATGACCATCGGTGGATGCTGGTGGCTTGACACGTACCCTTCAAGAAGAGCCACCCATTTCAGGGTGGATGTCCATGGTGACTTTACGCCGCTTCATATCGTTGAGTGCAGAGCGAATTTGCCTAACGTGACAGTCAAAAATTTCGGTATCTCTTTCAACGTCGCTACTAAAGCACATCTGGATTATGCTATTGAGATTTTTGAGCGTGTTCGGAATTCTATTCTATCCTCATTGTAGTGTTAATATCCGAAAGGACTTAAGAGTAGCTTGCGTTGAGAACTCAACCTTGGTATTAACCATTTTTCGATTGATGTTATACTCGTCATAAACCCGTTTTTGACAATGGAAAAAACGGCGCGAAAACCCGATAATTAAAAACATGAATTGGCTCCGTTTTGGCAATCCCGAATACCTCCATTTTCTATGGGCAGTGCCGCTTCTAATTTTCCTACTTCTCTTTGGACTGCGCCAGAAGCAAAACGCACTGCTACGATTCCACAGCAATGTGGACCCCAGGCATCTAAAATACCACAAGGTTCAAGCCGGATTATTGCTCCTAAGTTATCTCTTCGTCACACTCGCAATAGCACGTCCGCAGTGGGGGGCAAAACCCGAACCAGTCGTTGAGAGGTTGGATGTCATGCTTGCACTTGATATTTCAACCAGTATGCTTGCGGAAGATGAGAAATCTGTTCGGCGACTCGACCACGCTAAAGAGTTCATATTCTCACTGTTAGATGAGCTTGAGGGGGACAGGGTGGGATTACTCTACTTTGCAGAGGCAAGTTTCGTGGTATGCCCGCTGACGAGCGATACTGCTACCCTTCGAGAATTCTTAGCGGCGATAACCGCAGAAACACTTGCGCACAGCGGTACCCGTATCCCGAACGCGATTGAAACAGCAGTCGATCGACTTATTTCAGATCAAAACCGTACAGCAATAGTATCCGATTTCGGTGGACAGAAGGTCCTGATTCTTTTTACAGATGGGGAGGATCACGCGGAAAAGGCAGTTGAGGCAGCAAAAACAGGGACCCAGAAGGGCGTGCATATCTATTGCGTTGGTGTTGGCAATCCTACCAGATCTGTACCTATTCCACTTCAGGGAGATACCGGTGCAGCAACTACGCCGTACAAACGCGATGCTAATGGACAACTCGTGCTGACAGCGTTAGATGAGACGCGTCTGCAAGAGATTGCCAAAGCCGGAAACGGTAACTACTACCATGCAACAAGAGGGATTGCCGAGTTAGCGGCTGACTTAGCGCGACTCGAAAAGCAAAAGTTCAGAATCAGTTCTGATAGTGGCTATCAAGAACGCTTCCAATTATTTGTCGCTGGTGCACTAATTCTGCTTATCTGTGAGTTATTTCACTTTGCAATATGGACTCGTAGATTGCGTCGTTAAAAAACGGTACATATTGCGACCACGGTATATTCCAACTTATGCGATGGTATTATGCCTTTTTAAAAATCAAACCGTCCGGACGATAGCGCATCATTAAAATTAAGATAATGCCAAAGATCAGATAGCGCGCACCTGCAAATTGAGGGAAATAGGAAAGAATTTCTCGCAGGATTTCACTTAGGGAACCGAGAATAATTGCCCCTATAACGGATCCCTTAATGCTTCCCTTGCCGCCGAGGATTACCATACAGAGGATGAGGATGGATTCCCAAAATTCAAAGGTTCGTGCGCTAATGATTGACCCAAAAGGTGCTAAAAAAGCTCCACCGAGTGCTCCAATAGCTGCACTAATAGCAAAGGCGAGCGACTTGTATCGGCTGATATTGATTCCCATAGACGCTGCGGCTTGTTCGTCTTCTCGGATAGCGACCCATGCTCTTCCGACGCGAGAATACTGTAACCGGTATGTAACGAATATGACCAAAGCGAGTAAGATGAGAATATGGTAATAGTGGTGCCAATTTTGATCGAGTTTTATCCCGAAAATCGTGGCGTGTGGAATGTTTTTGACAAATCCGTTGATATCGCCAATCAGCCATATTTCGTTTTTCACGATACGGAAGAGTAGTTCTGCGAACCCGAAGGTAACGATTGCGAAGTAATCGCCAGTGAGTCGTAAGGTGGGGGCACCGCGCAACAATCCCCAAAGCGCACCGTTGAGAACGGCTAACGGCAGGACCATCCAGTAACTAAACCCAAGTCGCGTCATCAAAAGTCCTGCGGTGTATCCTCCGATGAGGTAAAACCCAACGTAGCCGAGGTCTAACAACCCTGTAAATCCACAAACGATATTTAGACCGATCGCGAGGAGTGTATAGAGACCAATTTGAACAACAATGTAGAGAATATAATCCCCGCTCGGTGTTGGGAGAAAGATGTCGCGATAGGACAGTAAGAGGTGAATGTAATCCACTGCATACATAAGGGGTGGAAAGAAAAAAATGAGGCAACAGAAGATTATATTTTTCGGTGTTAACTTGTCTTGCATGGTTTTCTCGGGTCGTAAACTTAATTCTACCCTTGACCTCAATTTAGGCGCGGGTTGCAGTTGATGTTCCAAACAGCCCAGAAGGACGGATTAAAATGACAGCAATCATGACAATATAAGCGATGGCTACCCGATACCCGGAACCGTAGCCGTGGGGGATATAGCCAGCCCCAAATACTTCAGCGAATCCTATAAGGAGCCCTCCAAGCATTGCGCCGCTAATATTTCCGATTCCACCGAGGACAGCAGCAGCAAACGCTGCGACTCCCTTGTAATATCCCATCGTCGGTTCAATAATTTCCTTCACCCCGACCATTACCCCCGCAACAGCACCTAAAGCGGAACCGATAGCGAACGTTATAATAATGATTTGGTTGGTATTGATACCCATCAAATTGGAGGCAACCCGATTTTGGGCACAAGCCCGCATCGCTTTGCCGATCTTTGTTAAAGAGACTAACCGGTTTAGTGCGATCATTAGCACGAGTGCGAGGAGAATAATAGATAAATCCCGGTAAGGTAGGTAAGCACCACCAGGGAGTGCAATCGCGGTCTCGGTCAACGAAAATGCCGGTAGAGCTTCAGTCGGAGGGGCACCTTGCCTCAAAAACGCTGGTAGAGATTCGGGTGGAAAAGGACGTTGCCTCGCACCCCAGAGAATTCGGGCGAGGTTTTGCAGACCGATTGAAACGCCGATGGCTGTAATTAATGCTGAGAGACGCGCGGCGTTACGGAGTGGTCGATAAGCAACTAAATCCATCAACACTCCGATCCCAGCACAGAGGAGCATGCTGATAGGGAGTGCTACCCAAAATGGTAGGTTGAAAACCGTAACCAAGGTGAACGCGAGGTAAGCACCAAACATGAAAATTTCGCCGTGGGCGAAGTTAATCAACTGAATAATACCGTAAACCATGGTATAACCGACAGCAATAAGTGCATAAATCCCGCCGAGAACAAGGGCATTAATGAATTGCTGTGAAAATTGCTCCATAATTCTTAAATTCCTGTTGTTTGTGCTTTATAGTAAAGCCCGAAAACATGTTGACATTTCAATGGACAACTGTTCCGCAAACACACTCCGTCACTAGCGAGGTTAGGGATGCAGATCGCATTTGGGCGAGTACGCCGCAAAGCCTCGCCAGCGAAAAAGGAGGGCTGCTGTCCTCACCTCGGATTTTACTATAAAAGAATTTGCGTAAATCTCAATTTCTCATTCTTGAGATTCTCAGTTAAAGATTTGCTTAGGAGCAGTCGCGAATTTACCATCTTTAATGACTTTGACGTAGGCGGGTTTATTAACAGTGTCACCGTTTTTGTCAAAATAGGTTAACCCAGTAATTCCTTTGTATCCTTTTTCTGGCGTATCTAATGATGCCAAGTGATCGCGAATGGATTTTCGATTTTCGGCGAGGGATGCATCCTTATTATAGGTTTTTCCAATTGCATCTGCGACCATACCCATTGCATCGTAAGTTAATGCAGCCCATGTATCGGGTAAAACCCCGTAGTCATTTTCAAATGCTACAGAGACTTGCTGTGCCTTCTCTCCACCTAACTCAAACGTAAATGGTGTCGTAAGGTATGTTCCCTCTGCGGCTGCACCTGCGATTATGAGGAAATCTGGAGAATCCACGCCATCAGCCCCGAAAAACTGAGCGGTGATCCCTGCTTCACGCGCCTGTTTAGCGATTAATCCTGCTTGACCGTAAAGACCAGAGATAAAGATAATGTCTGGATTTTTTGCTTTGATACTGGTGAGCTGTGCTTTAAAATCCGTATTATCCCGGTCGTAGGCTTCAGAGGCAATAACATTGAGTCCAATTTCTTCTGCAGCAGCGCTGAAACCGTCTCGAAGCCCGCGTCCATAATCGTCGTTGTCAAATAAAATGGCGACAGACTTAAACACTTCCAAGGAATTCTTAATATATTTGGCGATGAATTGTCCCTGAAAATCATCTCGATACAAATTCCGAAATGTCCAGTCACTTCCTTCACAGACGCTTACATTTGTTGAGCCTGGGGACAATTCAACGATGCCATTCGCTTTATAGATACCCTTGCCAGCTAAGGAGCATGCACTGTTAAAATGCCCAACAACCGCGAGGATTCGCCGGTCAGTTGCGAAGCGTGTGGCAACAGCTCTCGCCTCCTTTTCTGTCCCGGTATCATCTCCGAAAATGAGCCTTAACTTCATGCCGTTAATGCCGCCCGCTTCATTGATTTCTTTTGCCTTGAGTTCAGCACCGCGTTTAATCATCTCCCCGAATGCTGCTGCATTGCCTGTAAAGGGTCCGGCGACAGCGACTCTTACCTCTCTCTGAGGTTCCTGTTTGTCTTTACTTGCAGGCTCACATCCCCAAACGGATACAAGTCCGACTATTAGCAATCCGACAAGCCAATTTCTCATTTGTTGTGTGCTCCCTTCATTGTGTAACGGATCCTGCATGTTATCAATACGAATTAAGCATTTGAGATTATCGCTATTTTATGGCAGGACCTGTTTAAAGTCAAATTTAAATTCCAATTTATCCTGTTTACCATCTTGGATTATCCGAACTTCAGGTAGAACGATTCTGAGATCTGTAGCACTACTCTCAAGCCGGTCAAAAATTAAGAAACCACTCCGTTTCGCACCAGAGAACAACTTACCGCTTTCAAAAATGCTGTCCTCTATCACAACGCGTCCCCACTCTAACGCCTCAGCATCTACATAAGACTGATAATAGCCGTAGTAAGAGGGATAAGCAGTGGCGGCATAGGGATAAGCTGCCCCCCAAGGATCACTATGTGAGAGGTTCACGTTGTCGTAAAGTGAATCAAAGTAACCGTTAGGTAGATTGGCATATTGCGCGCCATTTGCATCGATAAGCACTGCTGTGTCATAGACGACAACCCTACGGTTATCACGGTTGTGAACTATAATTTCAAACACGGTGTAGGTAGGTTCAACAGTACCGTTTCTCTCGACGATGAGGTAGGGGTTTATCTTCGGGTCTTCAGTGAGTGCGAACAGTTCCACCTCATCAAGCGGTTTGATGGTAACGGCGACTCCGTTTTTCACAACGGTTGCGGCACCTGTCTCTGCATTGATCTGGGCGTTAAAACGTCCGGCAATGGGCTCCATGTAGACATCGATTGAGGGTTGTGGTACAACAGCACATCCTACCAACAGTGCCCCCGTTAGAAGAAGCAAACCGATGCTGCCCATAATCTGATACAGAAAGAAGATGCGGTTTTTCCTATAAGTCATGACTCTCACCCTCCTGTGTAATTAAATTCTACACGTTGTGAATTTTATTGTCAAGGTTTTTGTTTTAACAACATTTACGGTGAAATATAAAAATATGTAGAGCGTGTCTCATAAATACAATTTTGTCTAAATTTACCCGAGCGCGGGTATTGTAAATCGGGCTTACAAGGTTTCCCTCCGACGATTTATGAGATAGGTTGTAGACATCTACTGGTAGGAGTGCTTTGTAAGTGCAGGTTATTCTCCAATCTACTTTAATTGCGCTGAGTGCTGTTTTAGAAACGCTAAAACCCCCATTTTAACAGCGTGACGCGGTTATGCCAGACAAGCACCCCCGTCGCGGTACCGATTGCCGCACCGACGACTACATCTGAAGTATAATGCCGTCCTAAATAGACACGCGAAAAACTGATGAGTCCTGCGCCAATATAGAGTGGAATTCGCCATCTCGGATACCGATATCCTAAAATAGTTGCAACACTGAACGTAATAGACGCGTGTCCTGAGGGCATTGCTGGATTGCCCAATGTTTCATCAAGCGGTCGCTTCCTGCCAACCAATCTTTTCATACCAAAGGTTATGATTCCTGCTCCCATGTATGCCGAAGACAAAAGTCTTCCAGTTTCCCGGTGTGATTCATTTCCGTATGCCATAAGGAGAATTGAGGCACCCATCACCCCTCGATAGTCCCCAAGCTTTGAGATGCCTTCCATGCCTGTCCATATCGGTTCCCGATGTGGTGGGGCATCGTAGATACTATCGAAGAGTGTTTGATCCCAGCGCGATAAGAAAGTTTCGGCATCTGCTTCTAACCCTGTTATAAAGCCACAAAGAATCAGGGTACATATAAGCCACGATTTAAAGCATTTCGCGAAGACGTAACTCACACACCGGTGCTGCATTGTGAAACTCCACGCCATCTATGACGTTGTATCTCCTATAGTTTGTGAAGCACAGAATTCTTCATTGCAATAGCAAGATGGGGATGAAAGATGAAAATACGCAATGCCGTAGTTGAGTATAACTTGGAGGAAGCGGCATCGATGCTTGATATTTCACCTGAAGTTCTCAAATGGGCGGTGAACGCTGAGCATCTGCAGTGCTACTATCGACTTGGCAAAAATGCCTATCGGTTCCATGAAGCGAGTCTCCGTGCGAATAAGGAATTGCTCTCACAAAACGATTATCTCACCGAGTTACTAAACGCGTTTTCGCTTTCAGAGACTACCACGGAGCCTGACGCTCCGGAAGCGGATCCACCGTCCAAGCCATCCGATCCATAACTCGCTCCTGCATTTCCAGTTTGATAGCCGTGCAGTCAGGGGAATCCCAGAGATTGTCTGTTTCGCGTGGGTCCAAATCCAAATCGTAAAGTTCTCCACCGCCTGTCCCGTGGGCACTCACTATCTTATGCTGTCTACTTCGCACCATAGTCGCATGTGCGGCAGGTTCCCGGTGCCATCCCATAGCGTTGTAATACTCGCAATAGACATCGTCGCGATGTGTATCTAACGCTTTTTCACCCGTCAGCAGCGGCAATAGACTCTGTCCTTGCATACCAGCGTAAGGCTGCATATCGCTTGCCTCAAGCAGTGTCGGTGCCAGATCCACTAATTCCACAAGTGCGGACGAACGTGAACCGTTTTTCAGCATTCCCGGTCCAGAAATAATTAATGGCACGCGGACAGCGGGCTCATAAAAGTAGGGTCCCTTTAGGTAAATACCGTGGTCGCCAAGCATCTCACCATGGTCGGATGTGAAAATAACAATTGTATTCTCGCGATGCTGGGTCTCTTCCAAAAAGTCCAGCAAGCGTCCGACTTGCGTGTCAATAACATCAATCATCGCCCAATATGCGGCGCGTATCCATCGGTGATCTGTATCGCTCATTTGTGTGTAGGGATATCCAGACTTGTTGCCGTAAGCACCGCCGTGGTCAATCCGTTGCCATATCGGTTTATTTTCCAGTTCACCTTCAACATAATTAGGAAGCGGAATATCATTGAGTATATCGCGATATCGTTCGAGTGCTGCTACCGGTGGATCAAATGCGTGGTGCGGGTCGAACATATTCAGCGAGAAGAGCCATGGCTGCTTAAAACGTTCAGCACCACCGATAAACGACATTGCACGCTCAATTGACCATGTGGTTTGGCTGTGTTCTTCTGACGGAATCACTTGGACGTATTTCGATTCTTGGAACGGCTTGCTATCTCGGCGGAGGCCTTTATCGCGTAGCCACTGGATATAGTCGTGTGTGAACCAAGCGTCGCTCGGATCATGTGACCAGAAGAACTGATCATAGCCGTCATCAATTCGTTCCTCTGTTCCCTTACAGACGCGCGGGTTGCAGGGTGCGAGGTGTAATTTACCGGCTAAACCGCAAGCGTATCCTTCATCACGGAACAGTTTCGTCACCAACACCTCGTCTGGTGGAATTGCTTGTCCATTTTGCCTACATCGTGTTGTGCGTGGGTACCGTCCGGTGAGAAAACTTGCCCTGCTCGGTGTGCAGACCGGACTTTGTGAATATGCGTGTTCAAAGAGGACACCTTCTTGTGCCAACTTGTCCAAATTTGGTGTCTGGACAAACGGATTGCCATAACAACCTAATGAATCAAAGCGCTGCTGGTCGCTACAAATCCAGAGTATATTCGGCTGATTTTCCATATTTGTTCCTTCTTCTCCTCTGGACTTACGCGAATTTGATAGGCGCGCTGATGAAGCGCGCCTATCGGAAAATGGTTTGAATCTCTCCCATTTTCGTTAGTTTGCTTTAAGCCTGCCCCAAGTAGTTGCGAGTTTATCGCGCGCTTCTACTGCAGTGAGCAACGGTCCAAGACCGTTGTTCATAATATCATTGACCTCTTTCTCTGATAAACCGCGTTTCCAGACGTTAAGCTCATCCATCAATCCAGTGAAAGGTCGGTTGTCATCAATGTTAACGCCAACGCGAGCACCCGAATCCCAATCTCCTACGATAGGCGTGCCGACGCGAGCCGCTTCTTCACCGACCTTCACGCCGTTGATGTAAAGCACCGCTAATCCATCTGCCCGACTGAATGTTCCAGCGTAATGCATCCATTCATTGGCTTTGTTTTCGCCAGCCTTGATGTCGAATATAGTTGTGCCACCCGGACTCCGATTCAACCAACGGTAGTTTCCACCGCCGCGTGCTTCGGGGTGTACAAGCCATGTACCATCACCTGCGCGGGCGTTGAAAATCGCCATGTCTGTAACGGCTTCAACGTTGAGCCACGCGAGAATACTCATGCCTTCGGTTGGGATGTCCTCAGCCTTAACATTGGGACCGTCTAAATCCAGAAAGCTGCCGGCTGCGAAAAGGGCGGCTTTACCAAACTTCCCATCGTCAGATTGCGTTACCGTTCCATTAATCGCGCCATCGTAACCACGTCCAGATTTTTCAAGGACGGTATCTCCATCAAAGTCTTCATAGTCGAAATACAGTACCAAATCCGGATCCAGGACCTGGGCGGATGCGGTCTGCATTTCAGTGAATTCTGTCGTATATAAACAGAGCGCGCCTATCAGAAGTAAGCACACCAGATAAGGGGTTAGTTTTAGATTCCGTTTCATCTTTTGAAATCCTCCTTTAGATGAACCATTCTTTACTTTTTTACAACATTTAGCCACTTGCATTAAAGCTTATCACTTTCCCTTGGATAGGCACGTCACTCGCACTTTTTATCAACTGTCCAATGACGCGCCAAGCAAAAAGTGAGTTAATTTATTTCGATTTACCCTAATTTGACTTGAGTCTACCCCAAGTCGTTGCCAGTTTGCCTTGTGCCTCTACGGCGAAAAATTCTTCAATACCATCGTTCATGATAGCATTGACTTCTTCTTCAGTCAAACCGCGTTTCCAAACGTTAAGCTCATCCATCAGTCCGGCGAAGGGACGGTTGTTGTCAATGTTATAGCCGACGCGGGCTCCAGAATCCCAGTCTGGTGCGATAGGGGTTCCGACGCGCGCTTTTTCTTCGCCAACATTCTTGCCGTCTATGTAAAGCACGCCTAATCCGTCGGCACGACTGAACGTACCAGCGTAATGCACCCACTCGTTGGCTTTGTTTTTACCACCCCGGATGTCGAATATCGTTGCGCCACCTGGACTCCGATTCAACCAACGGTAATTTCCATCGCCGCGTGCTTCGGGATGGACAAGCCATGTGTTATCACCGGCACGCGCGTTGAAAATTGCCATATCTGTGACGGCACCAACGTGGATCCACGCCACGACACTCATCCCTTCAGTGGGAATATCGTCGGGGTCTATATTGGGGCCATCTAAGTCAAGGAAGCTACCAGATGTAAATTCAGCAGCTTTCCCGAACTTGCCGTCGTCCGACTGTGTGATCTTCCCATTAATTGCACCATCGTAACCGCGTCCAGATTTTTCAACGACGGTATCACCTTTAAACTCTTCATAATCGAAATACAACACTAAATCCGGGTCTAAGGCATCGGCTGATGCGAATTCTGTCGTATATAGACAGAGCGCGCCTATCAGCAGTAAACACACCAGATAAGCGTGCAGCTTGCAAGCCGATATTATAGATAAATTGCGTTTCATGTCAAAATCTCCTTTAACGAACTGTTCGTTTGTTTTTTTACAAACGACTACTCTTATTAAAAGTTTACCACTTTTCCATTCGTATGTGCAACAAAAATCGAAAATTTTCTTGATTTTAACTTCGTTTTGGTGTAAGTTGCAGTGTTGAAAAATGTATACAAATCTATACATTTTTATTCAAATTTTACTTGACGAAAAACGCTAAAATAAGGTATAATGATGCTATTACATTGACAGGCATTACGAGCGTTACCGCTCGGTAGTGTGCCTGTCTCTCACTCGCAAGGGGATGAAGCGTGATATGCGAGATACCATGTTATTGCGATCACATCAGATTCAACTGAATCCGAATAATAAGCAGTCTACCTTGATGGCGCAACATTGTGGCTATGCCCGTGTCGCCTATAACTTTGCGGTATCCGCTTTCAAAGCAGCATTAGCTGCAGACAACTGGCGCACTGAGCAGGACATCCGAAAGGAACTCAATGCTCGAAAAGATGACCTCTACCCTTGGTGTCATGGGCTTTCACAAAATGCGTCAAAGAATGCGATCCGCAACTTCGGTGATGCCGTCAAGCGATGGAAAAATAGGCAAAACAGGTTTCCAGTGTCTAAAAAGCGAAGTGGTAGATGTTCCTACCAAGCCGACAATGGCATTAACACTGTTGAAGTCTATAAAAAGCGTATCAACTTGCCGAAGATCGGCTGGGTGCGGATGCGTGAAGAACTTCGTTATACCGGTGAAGTCTCTAAAGTTGTTGCGTCTCGTAAAGACGATCGCTGGTTTGTTTCCATCCTTTTTCGGTGTGATAGCAACACCTCTGAATGCCAACCTCCACTTTTTGATGACAGGCAACCGATAGGTGTTGATGTTGGCATCAACACGCTTGCCACCTGTTCAGATGGTAGTGTTTATTCCAACCCGCGTCCTCTCAAACGATATGAACGCAAACTCAGGCGTGCCAACAAAGCTTTGTCGCGTAAAGTGTATCTTTCAAAGAACTGGCATAAAGCCCGCAAAGCACTCTCACATGTCCATTATCGGATCGCTTGTATCCGAAAAGACACCCACCAGAAAGCCAGCACAAGTATCGTCGGAAAAGCGTCTACCATCGGTATAGAGACGCTAAATATATCCGGACTGCTGAAGAACAGACGATTGTCGAAAGCACTCTCAGACTCGGCTCTGTCTTACTTCCTGACGATGTTGAAATACAAGGCAGAGCGTTTGGGTATACCTATCATCGAAGCCGATCAGTTTTTCGCGAGTTCAAAAACTTGCAGCCACTGCGGACACAAGAAAACAGACCTCACGCTCTCGGATCGCACCTATCACTGCACAGAATGCGGTTTTGAATGTGACAGAGACCTCAACGCGGCTATTAACTTGTGTCCAGCGTAAAACCATCGTCGCCACGAGTTGCGAGGAGACGCTAAATGCCTGTGGAGTTCGTGTAAGACCTCAATCGGAGGCAGCGAACGTTGAAGCAGGAAGTATGGCAACAATCAAACAGACTTGGTAGATTTGTATAGATACATAGATACGAATACATTTTACTACATTTCTGAGATTTGTTTAAGTCCTACACAACGGTAGACTGATTTAGAATATGAATAGAAAAATTTAAGGTGTCAAAAGGGAGCTAAGGTTGCAAAGTGTAGGAATTATTCCGGCCCGCTATGCCTCAAGCCGTTTTGAGGGAAAGCCGTTGGCGAACCTGCTGGGGAAGCCGATGGTGCAACATGTCTACGAAAGTGCGTGTCGCGCAGAAACGCTGGATGAAGTTATTGTCGCAACGGACGACCACCGGATTTACGATGCTGTGACCAAATTCGGTGGAAAGGCCCAGATGACCGGTCCTTGCGAAACCGGTACCGAACGCGTTGCTGTTGTCGCAGAACACTTAGAATGTGATATTATCGCCAATATTCAAGGGGATGAACCGTTACTCAAACCTGCACAAATAGACCTGATGCTGCAACCTATCCTCGACAAACCGGAGGTCCAGGTTTGCACATTAAAACAGCGGGTTAAAACCGCGATAGATTACCGGGATATTAACGTCGTGAAAGTTGTTACAGACCTTCACGGCGATGCGTTATACTTTTCGCGCGCCTCTATCCCCGGGAAAATCACTGAAACGGAACTGCACAAATTTCCTGTATATCGGCATGTCGGGTTGTACGCTTACCGGCGCGAGCAGCTCCTCGCTTTCACAAGCTGGAACCGGACACCTTATGAACTGGCGGAAGGTTTGGAACAGCTACGATTTTTGGAAAACGGTGTCCGTATTCATGTCGTCGAAACGGATATGCCACTTATTGGCGTTGACGTGCCCGCCGACTTGGAACGGGTAAAACAGATTTTAGAGTTTTCATAAGGATATTTTTATGACAAAGTACATTTTTGTGACGGGAGGAGTTATCTCAGGTATTGGTAAAGGGATTACAACGGCATCTCTCGGTAGGTTGCTGATCAATCGCGGGTTCAGGGTGATCGTCGTCAAAATTGATCCATACCTTAATGTTGATGCGGGAGTGATGAATCCGTTCCAACACGGCGAGGTTTTTGTCACCCATGATGGTGCAGAAACCGATCTGGACATAGGCAATTATGAGCGGTTTCTTGGCATAGACCTGAACCAATATTCTAACTTCACCACCGGTTCCGTCTATAGTGAAGTGATCGCCAGAGAACGACGGGGCGACTACCTCGGTCAAACGGTGCAGCTGATTCCACATATTACTGATGAAATCAAGCGGCGTATCTACCAGATCGGAGAGAATAACAAAGCGGAGATCGTGATTACCGAGATAGGGGGCACTATCGGAGATTTTGAGATGCCGCCTTTCGTTGAAGCCATCCGACAAATGGCAGTTGAAGTCGGACGCGAGAATACGATGTTCCTCCATGTGTCACTGATTTACACCTTACCTAATAGCGAAAGCAAAAGCAAACCGACACAGCATAGCATCCGCAAACTCCAAGAGTTGGGTGTCCAGCCAGATGTGTTACTCTGCCGCACCAGCCAAACTTTAGATGAAGCTTTCCGCCAAAAAATTGCACTCCTCTGCGGTATTGCTGAAGAATGCATTTTTGAAGGATTGGACACAAATTGCGTTGATGAGATCCCCCTTAATTTTGAAAGACAAGGTATGGGGCATCTCGTCTCAAAGAAACTCGGACTTGAAGCACGCGCACCGATGGATGCTAAATGGGCTGCAATGGTTGAAAAATTGAAAAACCCGAAACAGCACGCGCGAGTCGCTATCGTGGGAAAATACACAACAGGCAGCGATGCATATATTAGTGTGCAGGAAGCACTCAAACATGGTGGAATCGCCAACGAAGCCTCGGTCGAAATCGAGTGGATAGAAGCTGAATCGCTCACGGAACATCCGAACCTTGATACTATTTTTAAAAATGCTGATGGGATACTCGTCCCAGGTGGGTTCGGTTATCGCGGCATTGAAGGGATGTTGGTTGCTGCACGATACGCACGTGAAAATAGAATCCCGTATTTGGGGTTATGTCTCGGCATGCAGTGCCTCGTCATTGAGTTTGCTCGGCACGTTGCGAACCTTAAAAAAGCAAATAGCACAGAAGTAGACGAGAATACACCTTATCCTGTTATAGATTTAATGCATGAACAACGTTCGGTGGCTGACCTCGGTGCAACGATGCGACTCGGAATTTATCCGTGTGTCCTGAAAGAAAACACCAAAAGTTATGATGCTTATCAACAACCTATTATTGTAGAGCGACACCGTCATCGCTATGAGTTAAATAATTTATATCGATCACAATTAGAATCGG
>JAKZUG010000117.1:0-5360 GCA_047516705.1 Candidatus Poribacteria bacterium
GGCCGCTATCGGTTTATTATATAACTTGTCTCGAGCTATACTGCCAGCTCTATTAGCAAGGGATTTCGCGACCTCTGGTAAATCTTTTAAGATACATGGTACTGCTGCATTCAAGTTTCCGACAACTGTTGCTGGAACAATCCATTCCAGCTGCTTCGGATTCAAATCTGGCAGTTTATCCTTAACTATACCACTAGCTCTGCCAATCTGCGATTTTACCTTGCTTGAGGTGTTCGAGATTGTTTCACGCCCGGTATGTTTTATCTTTGACACCGCATTGAGCACTCCTACTGCAGATGCCTTGGCGGTTTGCGATGCCACGCGCGTAGCATTGTTAATCTGTCGCTTCATAGAATTTACTCCGATACTTTTCTACGTTGAGATCTCTAACGAAAAGTATAACACAAAATATATCTCGGATCAAATGGGGTTATAAGGATGTATCCGATTCTCCAGTTGGGACTTCTATTCTTCTGCCACCGCAAGTAGTTTGTTGGATCCACCTTCAAACAGATAGCGTTTACCATCTAAGAAACCGACGACATCACCGCGTTCTTCGGCACCGTCCGAATCAATCAGCTGCCAGTTCTGGGGTATACCGGCGTAGGTATTAGTTTCTTCATCAACTAAAAATAAAAATTCTTCGTTGTGTTCACCCTCTTTTGGACTGAAAACAAGGAACTCATGATAGGTGTCATCACTTCCTTCAACGCCAAAACGGGCTTTATCTTGAAGACACTCTACTTTTTCCATTGCCTGCACTTTTTGACTGGTTTTCGGATGATGATACGACCAATGGTATGCCCAATGTAATCGAAAAATTTTTACGAATTTTTGCCAAAATTGGATAGTTCTCATGATACTTCCTCTCTTTGTTGTACTGTCCATTCAATGAGACAATAACTGTTGTTTATATAGAGTCACCAAAGATCAAAAGGATAGTGAAAACTTTTACATGCACTACAAACAGACTTCGGCAGCAATGCCGACGCGTTTGAAAAACTTGCAATTTTGCCTCAAGTGTGGTATAATTTTCTAACGAATTAACCCAGAATACGATGATTAGACATGCCATAAATACCAAAGGAATCCTACTGAAGAATTATCCAAAAAATATGAATATCCACGAATACCAAGCCAATCAAATTTTAGAATCCCACGGTGTCAATACGCTACTGGGCAAAGTTGCCGAAACGCCAGAAGAGGCGGAAACCGTTGCACGTGAACTCAATTGTAGCAGATACGTTGTCAAGGCACAAATCCACGCGGGTGGGCGCGGGAAAGGCGGCGGTATCAAACTCGCAAACTCACCCGCCGAAGCCAAACAACACGCTGAAGCCCTCCTCGGCATGCAACTCGTGACACCACAGACCGGTCCTGAAGGGAAACGTGTCCGTAAAGTGCTTATCGCCGAAGCTGCAGCAATAGTGAAAGAGTACTACCTCGCTATATTGCTTGACCGCGAAACCTCACAACTCACCTTAATCGGCAGCGAAGAGGGCGGTGTCAATATTGAGGAGGTTGCAGCGCAAACCCCCGAAAAGATCATTAGAACACAAATTGACCCCGCTTTCGGTTTAACCGAATTTCAAGCGCGAGAGTTCGCGTACAAGTTGATTACCGACACAAGTTACCGTCCGATTATTCCAAACGCTACAGCACTGATTTTATCACTTTACAACGCGTTTATTGAATGCGACTGTTTACTGGTAGAGATTAACCCATTGGCAATCGTAAAAACAGACGACGCATTAGACATCGTTACTCTCGACTCCAAGATAAACCTTGACGACAACTCACTCTGGCGACATCCGGACATAGCTGAGATGCGCGATCCATACGAAGAAGATCCGAGTGAATTGGAGGCGAGCGACTCCGGTTTGAGCTATATCCGTCTTGATGGCGACATCGGCTGTATGGTGAACGGTGCCGGGTTAGCAATGGCAACAATGGACATTATCAAACAGAACGGCGGCGAACCCGCAAACTTTCTTGATGTCGGTGGTGGCGCAACCGTGGAGGCAGTCGCGCACGCCTTCCGTCTTATCCTCGCTGATGAAAATGTGAAGGCTGTCCTCGTCAATATCTTTGGCGGTATCATGAAATGCGACACCATCGCGAACGGCATCGTTGAAGCAGCGAAACAGGTTGAACTTAATGTTCCGCTCGTGGTTCGATTGGAAGGGACAAATGTGGAACTCGGCAAACAGATTATCGCTGAGTCGGACCTGGATGTTCAACAAGCTGAAGGGCTATCTGAAGCAGCACAACTCGCGGTAACAGCGGCGAATCCTGCATAAAAATAACGCAATTGGCGACATAACTATTTGAATTGATAGGAAACCGGTTTTGGGCAGGGTCCCACCCGTTACTGGGAAGGGCTGGACAAAATCGAGCAGAAACCCAATCGTTAAAAATATGGAAAAAATTGAATTAAAGGACATAGACGTTACCGGAAAACGCGTTCTCGTACGGGTGGACTTCAACGTCCCGATGGTAGGCGGGAAGATCACAGATGAAACCCGCATCACCGCTGCTTTGCCGACGCTCCTTGCACTCATCAACGCAGATGCCAGAATTATTTTGGTGACACACTTAGGCAGACCGGAAGTAGGTTCGGCAGCTGACCGGGAAACATTCTCTACCGAACCGATCGCCGTGGCTTTAAGTCGGAAACTCGGCACGCGCGTCGCACATGTTAACGATTGCATCGGTGAGTCAGTGCAAAGTGCTGTCGCGTCTTTGCGTAATGGCGAGGTGCTGCTCCTTGAGAATGTTCGCTTCTATGCTGAAGAGACCGAAAACGACGCAGCTTTTGCTCAGCAACTCGCTTCGCTTGCCGATGTCTATGTCAATGATGCCTTCGGCACAGCACACCGCGCCCACGCTTCAACTGAAGGCGTAACCCACTATCTCAATCCGTGTGTCGCGGGACTCTTGATGGCACGCGAGATCTATTATCTCAGCACGAGCCTCGAAAACCCTGCACGTCCTTTTGTCGCTATTCTCGGCGGTGCGAAAATATCCGACAAAATTATACTCATTGAAACGCTCCTTGAACAGGTGGATAAACTCCTCATCGGGGGCGGTATGGCATACACATTTCTGTCAGCGATGGGGTTAAATATCGGCAACTCGCTTCTTGAAACCGAAAAACTTGACGTTGCAAAATCGTTAATCGAAAAGATAGACTTCTCAGATACCGTTTTATTACCGGTAGACCACGTTGTCGGACAAGACTTTGATCCCGAAACGGAGTCTCAGATTGTTGGTAAAGGGTGTATTCCGGACGGATGGCAGGGATTAGATATTGGTCCCGAAACGGTATCAGCATTCGGAGAACAGATTGCAGCGGCGAAAACAGTGGTGTGGAACGGTCCCTTAGGTGTCTATGAATTCGAGAAGTTTGCACAGGGCACAATTGCAGTAGCGAAACAGATTGCAGATTCGGAGGCGGTAAGTATCATCGGTGGTGGTGACTGTGTCGCTGCAATACAGCAAGCCGGTGTCGCAGATCGGATGACACATATTTCGACCGGCGGAGGTGCCTCCTTAGAGTTTTTAGAAGGCAAGCCGCTACCCGGTATAGTCGCTTTAACGGACAATTGATTTAGATCCGCAAAGGAAACAGATGTTTGATAAAATAGTTCCCCGTAGTGAAGACTACGCAAAATGGTATACCCAAGTCATCCGTCAAGCAGAGATGGCAGATTATGCCCCCGTGCGCGGCTGCATGGTGATACGTCCCTATGGTTACGCGCTCTGGGAGAATGTCAAGGAGCAATTGGATATTCGTCTCAAAGCGACAGGACACCAAAATGCCGCTTTCCCTCTCTTTATTCCGATGAGTTTTATTGAGAAAGAGGCAGAACACGTCGAAGGTTTCAAGCCGGAACTCGCTGTTGTCACCCATGGTGGTGGGAAAAAGTTGGAAGACCCGCTCGTAGTGCGTCCGACATCTGAGACCATTATCGGCTACATGTATAGCCAGTGGATCCAGTCTTACCGCGACCTGCCTGTGCTTATCAATCAGTGGGCAAACGTTGTCCGCTGGGAGTTGCGTCCCCGTCTTTTCCTAAGAACAATGGAATTTTTCTGGCAGGAAGGGCATACGGCACATGCCACACACGAGGAAGCAGACGAGGAAACACTCCGTATTCTTGATCTCTATACCGATTTTGCAGTCAACGAGGCTGCTATACCTGTTATCCCCGGACGCAAGAGCGAAAGTGAAAAGTTCCCCGGTGCGCTGACCTCCTATACCATTGAGGCGATGATGGGTGATAAACGCGCCCTACAAGCTGGCACCTCACATGACCTCGGACAGAACTTTGCCAAAGCTTTTGAGATTCAATATCTCGATGCCAACCAGAAACAGCAACATTGCTGGACGACCAGTTGGGGAGTGAGCACGCGGATGATCGGCGCGATTATCATGACACACGGAGACGACCAAGGGTTAGTCCTACCGCCGAGACTCGCACCTACGCAACTCGTCATCGTACCAATTGTCCCTAAAAACAGAGACGCTGACAAACAAGCAGTCATGCAAGCGGTTGACGGCATCTGTGAAACATTGGGCGGTGTCCGATACCATGTTGACGACAGACATGAGTACTCACCCGGTTGGCGCTTCAACGAATGGGAACTCAAAGGCGTTCCATTGCGTATTGAGATAGGTCCCCGCGATTTGAGCAACCAACAGATTGTCCTCGCCCGACGTGATATACTCGGTAAAGAAGGTAAATCGTTCGTTCCGATCGACAACGTTGCCGAGACTGTAACGCAGATGCTCGACACCATCCAATCGGATATGCTGAAACGGGCAACAGAGTTCCGCGATGCGAATACATCTGAACCTACCACTTATGAGGCATTCAAAGAGGTCATAGAAAACGGATTCGCTCGCGCACGCTGGTGCGGCGACGCAGTATGTGAAGAACAAGTGAGAGAGGAGACACAGGCAACTATCCGGTGTCTCCCGATGGAACAACCGGGTGGAGATGGCGAGTGTATTGTCTGCGGTAAACCCGCGGCGGACATTACCGTCTTTTCTCGTGCATATTAAATTAGTCATCAGTTATCATGCTTCGCAGTGAGAACAGTTGTCAGGCAATATCTTGTGGTAGACAGTTTTCTTGTGGAATCCACAGCATATCTGAACGCCACAACAAGGTAACTGAAAACCGATAACTGATAACCGACAACTATAAAAAAATACGGAATAAGTCGTTTTTGACTTGGAAATTTTCATTTTTTTCAGATGTCTCACCTCATATTTTCGGTGAGAAACTTCTCAAAGATGTTAGTTTCTCGGTAGTTGTATTTATAGCACGCCTCTGCGAGATATAGGGGCGTGT